>JAEYYQ010000103.1 GCA_023428365.1 Pseudomonadota bacterium
ATTTGTTTATTGGGGCTATGAAAACGCCGGCAGCATGCTGGACCTGCACGGCTACACGCGCGCCGCAAAGGCGATGGGGCACGAGGTCTTCATCTATGGCCCGCCCAACGCCTCGTTCGCGGCCAACTACACGCAGGACTTGTCCAACGCTGATGCCGTTGTCTTCGTTGTCGAGTGGACGACGGAACTGCAATTCGGTGATCGTCTCGACTGGGTGCGGCTGCTGACATCGGTGCCACGCGAGCGCCGTGTCGTGATCGATTGCGATGGTGCTTATAACGAGCCGATCACGTTCAACGGCGACTACAATCACAAGACGCCGGAATCGAGTGCGCGCTGGATCGCCGTGTGCGACAGCATTTCCGACAAGATCTGCCAGCCGACATTCAAGCCGCAGCGGCCGAACGTGCGGCCGTTCCTGTTCCACATCTACGATCCGGATTGGGAGGCACCGCTGGACTTCTCCAACAAGGAGTTCAGCATGATCTACGTCGGCCACACCAAGTTTCGCTGGCGGGGGATGTCGCGCGTGTTGAAGGCAATCGAGCCGGTCCGCGAAAAGGTGGGCCGTATCGGGCTGGTCGGCGAGGGTTGGGATGCGCCGCTCGAATGGACCGAATGGAAAGAAATCCGCGACGACTATTACGTCGATCGCGAGTATTTGAAAAAACTTCGGGTCGAGACGCTGCCGGCTATTCCCTACAAGCAAGTTCCCGAAACGATGAGCAAGGCGGTGTTCAATCCGGTCATGTATCGCCCGCTGTTCGAACGGCTCGATATGGTGACATGCCGGACGTTCGAAACGCCAGCAGCAGGCACCATCCCACTGTTCATTCTGGAACCCGAATACGTTCGCAACGTCTACGGTGATGCTGCCGAGCAGCTCGTTCTGGCGGGCGAGCATCCGGAAGACAAGATCGCGGATGTGATTGAGCGGCCTGCGCACTACGCGGGGATCGTGCAGGACATCCGACGCGACTTCGCTCAACGCCACACGCCCGAAGCACGCCTGGCTGAGCTGATCCGGATCATCGAGGAATAGCCATGGGCGTCGCGGAGATGGCTGCCGTGAATGGGGACAGACTCTCTCTGCCAGGTCGTGCACCGCAACAGCGGATGCAGCTGCGCTATGGTTTCAACGAAATCTACGGTTGGTGGCACCTCTCGGCCGGGCCGTACCGTGAGGAGGTGCAGCGTCGTTTGCGGCTGATGAATACATCGGTCGTGCGCGTGTTTGTGTTCGATCAGCCGGTACCGGATCCGGTGAAAAACTGGAGCGCATTCGCCGGATGCCTGCAGGCCATTCTCGACATCGGCGCACGTCCGATGGTGACATTCGCCAAATTCCAGCCGCCTTATGACAGTCCTGCGGGCATTCGCGATTTCGTCTCGCGCAGCACGGATGTTGTGTGGGGATGCCTCGAGCAATGGGGTGGCGATGTTGTTCGAGATTGGTACTGGGGGATCTGGAACGAGCCGAACAACCTCATCATCGGTGGCGATCTGACCTTCGCCCAGTACCGGAATATTTATGAAGCGGTGACGGTGCCGATTTATGAGCTACTGGAACCGCATCTTGCAGGTGAGAAAGCTCGTATTGGTGGCCCAGCAATCGACGGCACGCACCGCGCCTACTGGCTCGATTGGATTGCGCGCCTCGTGCACGAGGTTGATGATCGGCTCGTCGGTTTTGCCTCGTGGCACCGCTACGGCGATTGGCGTCCGGCTGTTTCGAGCGAAAGCCTCGCGCTCGAAATGTGGGGATCGCCCGACTCTCCGAACGGTCCGCTGTTCGAGGATCTCCTGATGGCCCAAACGCCGACCTATGAGGCGCGTGCGCGAAGTGTGGCGCGGATTCTCAAAGGGCGGGACATTGAGAATGTGTGCGGCGAGTTGAATACGATCTCGCATCACGAGCACTATTATACGCTTGGCATGAACCAGAATGTATTGGGCGCCGCGTATTACGCCTCAGCATTGATTCATCTGCTGCGTGGTGGCGCGGATCTGGAGCTGCGTTGGACGGCTACGGCGCATACGGATGCTTATGGTTTGATCACCAAGGAAGGCAACCCGATGCCTGCGGGTTTGGCCAAGCAGCTCTTTGTCCAGCATGTCCGCTATAGCGATCTCGTGCATTTTCCGGCGAACCGACTCGATGAACCAGATGTTGATTGCGTCGTCAGTTCTGACGGTGACGGTCGGCTCAGCGGGGTGTTTGTGAACACGGCGTCCCATCGGACTACGTTGCGGCCCGGTGATTGGGATGAGCGGTTGCAAACCGGGACGACGGTTCTGTGGCTGGATGCCAGCACGGGCGATGCCGTGCGGGCGGCGCCATTTGAGGGAGCGGTGACTCTGGAAGGCTATGGTCTTGCAGTTGTCACCAATGCAATCGATACCGTCGTGGACTAGACCGCGGGTGGCCGACGGCCGACCTGTGAGGATTGGAAGTGTGGACGTTCGTGCAAAACACTGCGCGAGTGCGAGGAGGCAGAGGTGGATAAGGCATTCGGCTGGATCGGGGAGATCTTCCAGACTCTCCTGCGGTTCATACCCTGGCTCGTGATCGTGCCGGCGACGCACGGTGGCGTTGCATTTGTACACGGTCATCGCATCAAGGAGTGGAAGCCAGGGCTGCACTTCTATTGGCCGGTTGCCACCACCTACAAACTCATTGCCACGGTTCGACAAACGCAGATGGTCAAATCGCGTGTTGTGATGAGCAAGGACCTGCAGACGGTCATCGTTGGCGCGCTCGTGACCTACTATATCGACGACGTCGTCGCGGCGCTGGCAAAGGTCGCCGATCTGCCGTCCGATATCATGGAGCGTTCGATGGAAGCCATTCTCGCTCTCGTCTCCGAGATGACAGTCGAGGAGGTGCAGGCCGATCGCATCGCGTTCAACCGAATGCTGACCGAACGCGTTGGTTACGCCCTTAACGGTTATGGCGTTCAGATCATCCAATCGCAGCTGACCGAGTACGCGCCGGCCCAGGCGTTTGTCATCAACGGTCATGCCGCCGTCGGAAACTACAACCTCTGGACGGGCTTCTAAGCAGCGCCCAAGACAATCCGTCTAGTACGTCGCCTTCAGGCTTGATCCTTGTTCGCCGGATTGGCGAACAACACCGACGGCCGCGTGCACGTCGCTCAGATAGGTGTCGAGTTCCGGAGCGTGGATCATCGACATCATGCGATGAATACCTTTCGGCTTTTGCACGAGGCCCGGGATCCAGCCCTTCTCCGACATCACTTCAGCGACGCGAAAAACGTCGAGTTCGTCAGACCCATAGGCCACAATCGACAAGTGAGGATTGCCGAGAATCTTCAGCCCGGGAATGTCGGCGATGCCGGCTTTATAGGCGTCGATAAAACTCATCAGATCCTGCGCGATCTTCTTGTATCCCTCGATGCCGAGGAACTGAAACGCCGCCCACGCCGCAGCGACGCCACCCGCTGGACGGGTGCCGACAATCGTTGACGTTTGGAAACGACCGTTCGGCCATTCATCGAAGGAGAAGTTGTGGAACTCCGCATGCGCAGGCGTGCGGTAGAACACGGTGGATGCCGGTTTCGGACAGAAGCCGAATTTGTGCAGATCGGCGGATATCGAGCTGACAGCCGGAACCGAGAAATCGAAATCGGGAATGTCACGGCCGATCATGCGCACGAACGGAGCGAGATAGCCACCGACGCAAGCGTCGACATGGAGCCATAGCCCACGACGTTCCGCGAGTGTGCCCAATTCAGATATCGGGTCGATCGCGCCGTATGGAAAGCTCGGCGCTGAGCCTACGATCATGATGGTATCAGTATCGATCAGAGCTTCCATTGCGGCCGCGTCGGCTCGGAGGTCGGCACCGACCGGTGCTCGGCGAACAGTAAGATCCATCAGTCGGGCAGCTTTATTGAACGCCGGGTGCGCCGATTCCGCGGCGACGATGTTCCCGCGGTGTGTTGGGTTCCCGCGATCTTTCCGAGCTTTGTCACGGCAGGCCTGAACAGCCTGAATGATGCTCTCCGTGCCGCCGGTCGTCATGAAACCCTGACCGCTATCCGGCGCATTGAAAAGGCCAAGCGCCATCCCGATGACGTCGTCTTCCATGCGCTTTACGCTGAGAAAAGCGCGCTTCGCCCCGAGCGCATTCTCCGTGAAGAATTCAAAAAAGGCGCTGCGGCCGACGTCGTAGAGTTCATCGGTAGCTTTGAAAACGTAGAGCGGTACGCGCCCATTCTGCCAGTCGGCGTCACCCCGTTTCATTTCTCGCATTTCTGCGAGAATGGCGTCCTTGCTCCGTCCCGTTGTTGGAAGCTTCGCACGCATGCCGAATGGCCTTTCAAAAATGGGATTTGACGCAGAGAAGCACTTGCGCCTAGATTTCGTCAATGGCGAACATCAGTTCTCGTATGTCGAATAAAACGCGATCGGGTCTCAACAGCGGATTGGATGTGCTCGAGCTGCTGGCGAAGCAGAGAGCCGGTGCGACGCTTACGGAAATTGCAACTGCACTCGGCATGTCAAAATCCGGAGTGCACAGCCTCCTGGGAACACTTTCGGAACGCGGTTTTGTCGAGCGCGACGAATCTGGAGGCTATTATCTCGGTCTGAAAGCCTGGGAAATTGGTTGCGGCGTTCCCAAGATCGATATCGGCCGGTTGTCCGCACCGCATATGATCCAGCTGGTCCGCCAGATTTCAGAGGGCGCGATCCTCGGTATTCTCGACGGCCCGGATGTCATTTACGCGCATTTGGTCGAAAGCCCGCAGCCGGTTCGTGTTCACGCGGAACTCGGCGATCGCATCCCGGCCCATTGGACATCGACGGGATTGGCGCTGTTGTCGGCACTTCCGAACGATGAAGTCAGGATGCTGCTGCCGACGAAACTGCAACCGAGAACCGAGCAGACACTAACGGACATCGAGCAATTGCTTCGCGAGCTTCAACGGGTTCGCACACGCGGCTACGCAATCAATCGCGGCGGATGGCGGGTGGATGTCGGGGGCGTCGCCGCGCCGGTGCTGGCACAGGACGGGCGACCCGTCGCAGCGGTTTGTGTCGCGGCCCCCATTTATCGGATGACGAAATCCTGGATGACGACGGTATGTCCTTCGCTGCAGATCTGTGTGGACCGTATCGGCAAGGCGCTCCAGATCGCCCCCCAAGTCGCCCGAGGATTCGTCGCATAAAACAGGTCAAAAACAACGCATGAGCTCCGGAAATCTCTCCAGCATGGTGTGGCGCGTCGGCGTCGATGTTGGCGGCACATTTACTGATATGGTTGTGGTGGATGCTGACGGGTTACTCCGTGTGCACAAGGTTCCGACCGTCCAATCCGATCCGGCGCAGGGCGTCATGGCAGCAGTTGAGCAAGCAGCGAAGTCCGAGGGGCTGAGCGCCGATGCGTTCCTGTCACGTGTTTCGCTGTTCGTGCACGGTTCGACGATTGCTACCAACACAGTATTGGAAGGAAAGGGGGCACGGGTCGGCTTGCTGGCAACCCGTGGCTTTCGCGACTCTGTCGAAATACGTCGCGGTCATCGCGACAATCCCTGGGATCACCGTACGCCTTACGCGCCTGTTCTGGTGCCGCGTTACCTTCGTCAACTTGTCAGTGGGCGGTTGGACCGCGACGGCCAAGAAGTTGAAGCTCTGAGTGAAGACGACGTGATCAACGCTGCCCAACTCTTTCGCGAGGAGGGCGTGCAATCCGTCGCCATCTGCCTTTTCAATAGCTATGCCAGCACGCAGCACGAGTCGCGCGCAGCCGACACGCTCTTGAAGCACTTGCCCGGTGTTTCGGTGAGTCAGTCCGGGAAGGTTGCGCCGGTCATCGGTGAATATGAGCGTAGCGCGACCGCTGTTCTCAATGCCTACGTCGCGCCTCGAACGGTAACTTATCTCAAGGAACTCAACGCGCGGCTGTCCGGCCTCGGCCTCACCGTTCCGCTGCTACTTATTCAAAATAATGGCGGCGCGATATCCGTCGATGAAATTGCGGATCGACCGGCGGCTTTGCTGTTGTCAGGCCCGGCGGCTGGCGTTGGCGCGCTGTCTTACTACGGCGACGCGATCGGAACGCATGATCTCGTTTCCATGGAAATCGGCGGGACGAGCTGCGACGTCATGCTGATGACCGGCGGAAAGGTCGCTTTCTCCGATCGGCTCGATATTGGTGGGTACACATGTGTCCTGCCATCCGTCGAGGTGCATACGATCGGCGCCGGCGGCGGCACGATCGCTCACGTCGATGATGCAGGCTTGCTTCACGTCGGCCCTGAGGGTGCAAGCTCGCGTCCAGGACCTGCTTGCTACGGTCTTGGCGGACAAGAACCCACAGTTACAGACGCGCAGGTTGTGCTCGGGCGCGTCAAACCAGGCCCCATGGGCGGAGGTGCCGTCGTCATCGATCCGGCGCGAGCGATTGCCGTCATCGGAGAACGGATCGCAAAGCCGCTTGGACTTTCGATCGAAGCTGCGGCTGCGGGCATCATCCGGCTGATGGATCAGAAGCTATTGCATGCCGTAGCGCGTTTATCGAGTGAACGTGGTTATGATCCGCGACGTCTCACCCTTGTCGCCGGCGGAGGTGCGGGACCGGTGCATGGCTGCTCGGTCGGACGCGCTCTCGGTTGCAAGCAGGTGTTTCTACCGCGTTTGGCCGGTGCGTTCTGTGCCCTGGGCATGCTGCATTCCGAGGTTCGTCATGACTTCATGCGCGTGCATTTTGCCGATTTGGACCACGCGGATCGGCCCGCCCTTGAGAAATTGTTTGAAGAGCTTGAAGCCGAAGCTCGCGCTACATTGCATCGAGAGCGCTTTGACGCCGGTTCGATCGAGCTGACCCGGGCTCTGGATTTGCGTTACATTGGCCAGCAGTGGGATATCACCGTGCCGGTGATCGGCGCATTCGATCCGGTGAAGATCCGCCACGATTTCGATCTGGAGCATGATCGCCTATTCGGTCATACGCAGCCCGGCGGGATTATCGAAATTACAAAGGTCCGCGCTGCCGGTATCGGCAAATTACCGCCGTTAAAGCAGCAAAGTCCGACACCTGCCTCCGGGCCTGCCAAGCCGATATCGACGCGTCGGGTTTGGACGGATGCCGAAGTCGGCTGGAAAGATTTGCCGGTTTATGGCGCGGGTCAGCTGGCTCCGGGGCACGTGATCAACGGCCCAGCGGTTATCGACGAAGCCACGACCACAATCCTTCTCGGATCTGGTGATCTTCTCCGTGTGGATCCGACCGGCAATTTTCTTGTGACGTTTGACGGTGTTCAGTGATGCAGGAACTTGACCCCGTTTCGTTGGCACTGGTTCAGAACCGTCTCGATCACATTGCCCGGCAAATGGGTTGGGTGATGGTTCGGACATCGCGCAGTCCGATCTTCAATCAGTCGCACGATTTTTCGTGCTTTATCACCGATCATCGCGGGACGTTGGTGTCTCAGGCGGACGGCATTCCCATTCATACGGGAGGTGGCGGCTTCGCGGTGCGTGCACTTCTCGATGTGTTCAAAAACGACATCGAGCCTGATGACGTATTTCTCCTGAACGATCCCTATGCGGCCGGCGGCAATCATTTGCCGGACTGGGTTGTGGCGCGCCCGGTGATCGTCGATGGCCAGCTTGTGGCCTTCACGTGCAATCGCGCGCATCAATCCGATATCGGCGGCGGTGCCGCTGGGACTTACAACCCGGAAGCAACCGAGATTTTTCACGAAGGTATCCGGCTGCCACCGCTGAAGCTCAGTCGGAAGGGCGTCGTCGATGACGGACTGTGGCGGCTTCTGCTGCTGAATACGCGCACGCCGCATCTTCTCGATGGCGATCTCCGGGCAATGATGGGCTCGGCGCGCATTGGGGCCGAAGAGGTTGCCAAGCTGGTCGAGGACTTCGGCGTTGCGCGCGCGATGCAGCATTTCGACGGCATTCTTGATCACGCCGACCGGCGCCTGCGCGCATCGCTGGCGTCACTTCCCGATGGAATCTATCGCGCCGAGGAAAGCTTCGACACCGATTGCTTCGAGCGGATGGATATTCCGATCAAGGTCACGCTGACCAAGGCGGGCGATAAACTGAAGGTGGATTTCACCGGGACGCATGAGCAGATCCGAGGATTCAAAAACTCGTCGATCGCGAATACCACATCGGCTGTTTATGCCGGGATTGCGTCGTTCTTCGATGCCGATCTGCCGCGAAACGAAGGCACATTTCGTAGCGTAGAAATCATTGCGCCAGAGGGATCGCTGGTCAATGCGCGGCCGCCAGCGCCGCTGACAATGTGCACGGTGTTTCCAGCCTACGAGATCATGCACATTATCTGGTGGGCCTTGGGACAGGCTGATCCGTCGCGGGCATTGGCGGGATGGGGAAAAAACTCGTTCCCGATTTCATCCGGAAAAGATGCCTCCGGCCGGACGTGGGTCATGTATCACTGGGGCGGAAATTCTGGCGGCGGCGCAGCGACCTGCCGCGACGGGTTCAATCAGATGGGCCCGATGATCACACTCGGCGGCCTCACGATCCCCAATGCGGAAGTTTACGAGCGGCTCTATCCGGTGACCGTGCGCCGCCACGAATTGCGGTGTGATGCGGCCGGTCCCGGGCAATTCCGCGGCGGCACGGGCGTCGACTATGAAGTCGATATGCTGACCCCGTGCGAATATTCACTGCGGGCCGAAGGGATCACGCGGCCGACAGGGCTGGGTGTCCAGGGTGGTCTGGATGGAGCCATCGGGACAATTGAGATCGTTGAGGTTGGCAAGGCGCCGGTGAATCCTCCGCCCTATGGGTTGCTGAAGAAGACGGCGTCCCACCTGCATGTGGCCTCGCCTGGCGGCGGCGGTGTCGGTGATCCATTGCTGCGCGATGTGGACAGGGTCGTGCGCGACGTCCGCGATGGTCTCGTCAGTCAGCAGCGGGCACATGCCGTTTACGGTGTCGTCATGGCGGCGGGGGCGAAGCAAGCCGATAACGCAGCGACGGATGCGTTGCGCGCCCAGCTTAAGGCAAAACGGATGGAGGGTGCGCAGTGAGCGCAGATACGGCCAAAGGGTTATTCCTCCGTCTGTGCCTTCCGGTGTTATTCATCGCGATCTGGTACGTTTTCACCGAACTCATTCCGCTCGTGCAC
>JAEYYQ010000135.1 GCA_023428365.1 Pseudomonadota bacterium
ATCCAGGTCGGTCGCAACGAAGGTGGCTTCAAGCGGGTCCGCGTCTCGGTTCGCGATCGCGCCATCACGTTGAACGAGCTGCGCATCATCTACCTGAATGGCGGCGAGGACGTTATCAACGCCAAGAGCCGCGTCGATGCCAACGAGTCTTACGGTCCGATCGATCTGAAGGGCGGCTCGCGCGCCATCAAGGAGATCCGCGCCAAGTATCGCTCACGCTTCTTCGACAAGGATGCGGTTGGCAAGGGCGCCGCCGTGGTCGAGGTCTGGGGCCAGCACTAAGCTTCAGGCATCGAGTGATACGCTTGCAATCAGGGCCGCCGCCGCGCGGCCCTGATTTGCGTTTGGCAGCCTCACTCCCCATCTGAACGCCATCGTTCACTTGAGGAGAAATCCGGAATGCTTGGAAAGTCTACGCTCGCGACCTTCGCTTTGTCGGCTCTGCTGCTCGGCGGGCCCGCCGTTGCCCAGAGCCCAATCACTGCCGAGCAAGCCATCGAAATCGCCAGGCAACAGGGCCTCGTAACGGTGGAAGAAGTCGATCGCGACGACGGCAAGTGGGAAGTCGAGGGCAAGGATGCTTCCGGCCGCGAAATCGAGGTGGATATCGACGCACGCTCCGGAAAAGTCGTCAAAGTCGAGCGGGACTGACCAGGAAACCTGCCCGGCGGCCATGCGGAACCTGCGGCGAATATGAACCGTGAAGAGGGTTCCAGTACGCCGCCGCGCCTGCCATAATTATACTCACTTGGAGGACGCGCCGTCGTCCTCCCTCTTCACGTTCAAGTCTCGGAGATGCCCCGTGAAAACTCGCGCCGCCATTGCCCTGGAAAAGGCCAAGCCGCTTCAGATCGTCGAAGTCGATCTCGAAGGCCCGAAGGAGGGAGAGGTGCTGGTCGAGGTCAAGGCAACAGGCATCTGCCACACAGACGAGTTCACGCTCTCGGGCGCTGACCCGGAAGGGCTGTTCCCTGCCATTCTCGGCCACGAGGGCGCGGGCATCGTGGTCGACGTTGGCCCGGGCGTGAAGAGCGTCAAGAAGGGCGATCACGTCATCCCGCTCTACACGCCGGAATGCCGGCAGTGCCCGTCGTGCCTGTCGCGCAAGACAAATCTGTGCACCGCCATCCGCGCCACGCAAGGCCAAGGTCTGATGCCGGATGGATCCAGCCGCTTCTCGTTCGAAGGCCGCCCTGTTCATCACTACATGGGCACGTCGACCTTCTCCAACTTCACCGTCCTGCCCGAGATCGCCGTCGCGAAAGTTCGCGAAGACGCGCCGTTCGATAAGATCTGCTACATCGGTTGCGGCGTCACGACCGGCATCGGTGCCGTGATCAACACGGCGAAGGTTCAAGTGGGTGCCACAGCGATCGTGTTCGGCCTCGGCGGTATCGGCCTCAACGTCATCCAGGGCCTGCGCCTCGTTGGCGCCGACATGATCATCGGCGTCGATCTCAACAACGATAAGAAAGCCTGGGGCGAGCGCTTCGGCATGACCCACTTCGTCAATCCGAAGGAAGTCGGCAAGGATCTCACCGCTCATCTCGTCAACATGACCAAGCGCGGCGCGGATCAGATCGGCGGTGCCGACTATACGTTCGATTGCACGGGCAATGTCGAGGTCATGCGCACGGCGCTGGAGAGCTGCCATCGCGGCTGGGGCAAGTCGGTCATCATCGGGGTGGCCGGTGCCGGCCAGGAGATCTCCACCCGACCCTTCCAGCTCGTCACCGGCCGCAGCTGGATGGGGACCGCCTTCGGCGGCGCCCGCGGCCGCACCGACGTGCCCAAGATCGTCGACTGGTACATGGACGGCAAGATCGAGATCGATCCAATGATCACGCACACGCTGCCGCTTGAAAAGATCAACGAAGGCTTCGACCTGATGCACGAAGGCAAGAGCATCCGCAGCGTCGTGGTGTTCTGACGAAGAGGTGCCGAGACGCGCCTTCAGGCGTGTCAAAAGGGTCTCGTTATCGGCAAATCGCAGAGGCGGTGCCGAGTACATAACTTCGCAAACTTTGGGAGACTGTCCCAAAGTTTGCGCGCTGCGAGAGGACAAGTTGCGGCAGCAAAACCGCCGCTCAATCTCGGCTTCGGTTCAGACTTTGTCTTCGCCAATGACAGTCCTGAGAGACTGGATATCCGGCAGTTCGAAGTCGGGCTTCGGAACAGCCGCGTTGAGCGCTATGCCGCGCCTGTTGATCCAGGCCACTGTCATGCCGAGCGGCTTGGCGCCAACCATGTCGGTGAATTGCGACTGGCCACAGTGCAGCAGCTGCTCTTTCTCCACCCCCGCATTCGCCAGCAGATAACGAAAGAGCGCGCCATCCGGTTTGTAACCTCGTGCGCGCTCGGCCGTGCACACGAGATCGAATATCTTCGGGAGCGGCGTTGCGTCGAGCAGGTCGTCATCGATGTTCGATACCACCGCCAGACGGAAATGACGCTTCAGCCGTGAGAGCGTATCCATCACATCCGGGTAGAGAAAGAAACGCGGGAATGCATCGAAGTAGTGATGGATGAGATCGGGGTCGCCGTCACGCACTTCAAAAACGTGGAAGGTTTCCGCGAGACTTTCTCGGCAAATATCGCGATAACGCCGATAGGGCTTCCAATAACTCTTGATGTTGCATTCTTCCCAGACCTCCCAGAACGCTTTGACGTCGACATTCGGG
This sequence comes from Pseudomonadota bacterium, assembly GCA_023428365.1. Lineage (GTDB taxonomy): Bacteria > Pseudomonadota > Alphaproteobacteria > Rhizobiales > Hyphomicrobiaceae > ZC4RG25. The sequence goes on from JAEYYQ010000135.1 coordinate 2,682, forward strand.
GCGCGGGCCTCAGCAAGTATTTGTTCGAAGGCAGCATATGAACTGTCACGCACGCTAATCAGCGTGCCGAATACGTCGAACGACAATAGCTTCAGGTGAGACGGATCGAAGGGCTGGGCAAAAGTCGAATTGTTCATGGCGATCCAGTCTCGTGATGGCAGGCCGCGAAGTTGGCAGTAACGAGAAGCGACAATGACGCTCGTGCATCAGGCTCGACGGCCGCTCGTAGCACAAGGAACATAAGCGGACGACATCCGACCGGACAAGTTTCGTCCACGTCTCATCGCGCTCTGGGTCAGAATCGTCGGCTGCCGGCTTTGCCGGAGTAGTACGTCACACATGCTCTGCGGAAGGCCGCCGCGTGCCGAATGGCGGAGGTTGGCTATATGGCCAACGGGATCGCTGCTGCAGGAGGTCTCGCGCTATACGAAGGCGGCCAATCAGAAGAGCTGGCCAATGCGGGCCCGCTATGGGCTGCTCAGAAGCGATCCGCCGATTCCCAAGCTGAGCTCCAAAGGCTTGGGAAGCCTGCCGAAAAAGCTTAATATTTCAAATGGATTTTTAGAAACATGGTGGAGCCGAGGGGAATCGAACCCCTGACCTCTTGAATGCCATTCAAGCGCTCTCCCAACTGAGCTACGGCCCCGAACCTTTGGGAACTTGTCTTCGCAGGCGAAGCGCTCGCCCCGACTGCGTGCGCCTCAATAGAGTGACGAAATGAAAACTGCAAGCCCTTAGACGAGATTGCTCATCAAGTCGGTATGGAGGACATGTCGGCACGTCCTCCATACAATGGGCGGCCGATCTCAGGCCTCTTCCTCGTTCTCCGAAACGGAGCCGAGAATGCCGGAAACATCGCCTTCTTCCTCTTCAGGCTCGATGAAGGTCTCTTCTTCCTCGGCCGGGAGTTCGTCATCGCCAGTGTCGAGATCGGCGAGTTCCTCATCACCCTCGACCAGCGGGGCATCACCCCCATCACTGTCGGCTGTCGTCTCCGGACGCTTCGGCCGGCGCGCCTTGCCCTCGGCGGCCTGCGCAGCGGCTGCTGCAGCGGCAGCGGCCGGGTTGGAGGCAATCTTGTAGGCCGATTCACAGATCGGACAGACGATCGGATCGCGGTTCAGATCGTAGAAGCGGGCGCCACACTCTGGATTCTGGCAGGTGCGCTTGGTGCCACGCGCTGCTTTGGTCGACATCGCTAGTCCTCGATGTTCGCGTGAATTGAAGGGGTGCGGTCTGCCACGGGCCGCGAGCCTTGTCAAAAGCATTCGAAACGGACGTCCAACAGCCGCGGTTGACACTGCCGCCGACGCGGGGTCTATCTGGCGGCGCATTGGTTGAAAATCCCTGACGCAGCTGGATTCCGACGTGACGTCATCTCATCCTAGTCCGTTGTCCGTATCACGCCCTGGCGCGCTGCGCGGGACATGCCGTGTGCCCGGCGATAAATCCATCTCGCATCGGTCGTTGATGTTTGGGGCGATTGCGACGGGGCGGACGCGAATTACTGGCCTTCTTGAAGCCGAGGACGTCGTCAACACGGCGAAAGCAGTCACCGCGCTGGGCGCTCAGGCGCACAAGGCGGGGGATGTCTGGGAGGTTCTCGGGCGCGGTGTCGGCGGCCTTATACAACCTTCCGGCCCGCTGGATTTCGGCAACTCGGGCACCGGCACCCGGCTGATGATGGGGCTGATCGCTGGCCATCCCATTACGGTCGAGATGGTTGGCGATGCGTCGTTGTCGCGCAGGCCGATGGGGCGGGTCTTGAAGCCGTTGAAGCAGATGGGCCTGGAGGTGGTCGACGATCGTGAAACCTTGCCGCTGACCATCCGTGGCTCTGCTGATCTCATTCCGATGGCCTATGAACTGCCGGTGCCGTCAGCGCAGGTGAAGAGCGCCATTCTGCTTGCCGGGCTTTCCGCGGCGGGCGAGACGACGGTCGTCGAAAAGGAGCCGACGCGCGATCATACCGAGCGCATGCTTCGTTATTTTGGCGCGGATGTGCGCACGGTAGTCGAGGGCGGCCTGACGCGGATTACGGTGCGCGGCGACGCGGAGCTTGAAGGTCGCGACGTGACGGTGCCTGGCGATCCAAGTTCGGCAGCGTTTCTGGCTGCGGCCGCGATTGTCGTTCCCGGTTCGGAAGTCACCATTGAAGGCGTGCTGGTGAATCCGACGCGAACGGGCTTCTATCTGACGCTGCAGGAGATGGGCGGTGACGTCGCGTTCCTGAATGAGCGTGAGGAGGGTGGCGAGCCGATCGCCGATATCCGTGTTCGCGCCTCGTCCTTGAAGGGCGTTGTCGTCCCTGCGGAGCGGGCGCCGAGCATGATCGACGAATATCCGGTTCTGGCGGTGTTGGCCTCATTCGCCAAAGGCGCGACCCGCATGGAGGGACTGGCCGAGCTGAAGGTGAAGGAGAGCGACCGTCTGGCTGCAACAGCCGCCGGGCTGATCGCGAACGGCGTCTCCGCCGTCATCGATGGGGATACTCTGACGGTCGAGGGCTCATCGGCCGTGAAGGGCGGGGGTACGGTTGCGACGCACCTCGATCATCGTATTGCGATGGCTTTTCTGACCATGGGGCTGGCGCGCCAGCAACCCGTGACCGTCGACCATACAAGTATTATCGCGACCAGTTTTCCTGAGTTTCGGGGACTGATGGAGAAACTCGGCGCGCGCTACGCCTGAGTTGTTCATCGCCTGGGGGTCGAGGGGGAAAGGAAGCCGCGGATGATTATTGCCATCGATGGGCCTGCGGCTTCCGGCAAGGGGACGCTCGGCAAGCGGATTGCCGATCACTTCGGACTTGCGCACCTCGATACCGGGTTGCTGTACCGGGCGGTGGCCCGCGATGTTCTGGCCATTGGTGGCCGTCTTGAGGATGCGAGCACGGCCGAAAGGTGTGCGCGCGCGCTCGATCCTGCGACACTGTCGGATCCCGATCTCCGGCTGAACGGGATTGGCGATGCCGCGTCCCTTGTCGCCCGCATTCCCGAGGTCAGGACGGCACTTCTGGACTTCCAGCGCATCTTCGCAAAGACGCCCCCTGGAGCGGTTCTCGACGGGCGCGATATCGGCACGGTCGTATGCCCGGACGCCGACGTTAAGATTTTCGTAACGGCCGACGCCGAGGTGCGCGCGCAGCGGCGATACCTTGAGCGGCGCTCACTTGGTGACGATATACAATTCGAGGATGTTCTTGAATTGATCCGCCAGCGCGATGCCCGCGATGCCAATCGCGAGAGCGCTCCGATGCGGGTCGCAAGCGACGCCATATTGCTCGATACGACCAAGTTGGATATAGAGACCACATTCGACGTCGCCGTCGGACTGATCAAGAGGAAGATCGGCCAATAGAGTGCCCCCAGCGAGGTGCGCCCTTAATCCATTTGGCGGGTAACCCCCTCTGCCGGCGATGCACCAGATTTAGAGATCCGAACATCACGCGCTGACATCGTCAGTTGGGCATCGTCGTGCCTGGACGTCGATTGATCAGCATCCCAGCAATCACCGCATCGGGCGCAGGCCTGTTTGCGGCAACCCAAGGATATTTGATGAGCACGCCACAAACCTCCAAAGAGCTTTCACCGTCGATCGACGAATTTGCAGCGATGCTGAACGAGACACTGTCGGCCGATGATGCCTATGAGGGCAGCGTCGTTCGCGGCAAGGTCGTCTCGATCGAGAAAGATATGGCGGTGATCGACGTCGGCCTGAAGATGGAAGGTCGCGTCGCGCTGAAGGAGTTTACGGCCCCCGGTCGCCAGTCGGAGATCAAGGTTGGTGACGAGGTCGAAGTTTATCTGGAGCGCATCGAGAACGCGCTCGGTGAAGCGGTCCTCAGCCGCGACAAGGCTCGCCGCGAAGAGAGCTGGACCCGTCTTGAGAAGCAGTTCGAGAAGGGCGAGAAGGTCACCGGCGTGATCTTCAACAAGGTCAAGGGCGGCTTCACGGTCGATCTCGACGGCGCCGTGGCGTTCCTGCCGGGCAGCCAGGTGGACATCCGTCCGGTGCGCGACATCGGCCCGCTGATGCACCAGGATCTGCCGTTCCAGATCCTCAAGATGGATCGCCGCCGCGGCAACATCGTCGTCTCGCGCCGCTCGGTGCTGGAAGAGACACGCGCGGAACAGCGTGCGGACATCGTCGCGCGTCTCGGCGAGGGCCAGGTCATCGAAGGTCTGGTCAAGAACATCACCGATTATGGTGCGTTCATCGACCTCGGCGGCATCGACGGCCTGCTGCACGTCACCGATATGGCGTGGCGCCGCGTGAATCATCCCTCCGAGATCGTCAACGTCGGCGACAACGTGAAGGTGCAGATCATCCGCATCAACCCGGAGACGCAGCGTATCAGCCTCGGCATCAAGCAGCTGCAGTCTGATCCGTGGCAGGGCATCGAGGCGAAGTACCCGATCGGTGCCAAGTTTACCGGCACCGTGACGAACATCGCTGACTACGGCGCGTTCGTGGAGCTGGAACCGGGCGTCGAAGGCCTGATCCACGTCTCCGAGATGAGCTGGACCAAGAAGAACGTTCACCCTGGCAAGATCGTGTCCACGAGCCAGCAGGTGGAAGT
>JAEYYQ010000151.1 GCA_023428365.1 Pseudomonadota bacterium
CCGGTAATGAGATCATCGCCGTCAAAGCCGCCGATGATATCGTCGCCATGTCCACCGTGGATATGATCGTTACCGGCACCGCCGTCGATCAGATCGTCGCCCATGCCGCCGGACAGCGAGTCGTTGCCGTCGAGACCGACGAGGAGATCGTTGCCACGACCACCTCGGCCGCGATCGTCGCCTTCGCCATAGATCAGCGTGTCATCGCCCTGTGTCGCTGCGGCGCCAGGAGTTGCATCGGCTGGAACCTCGAAGAGAGCCTGAAGAGCGCTGAGGGTCGGTGGCGTCACCGGATCCGTGCCGGCGCCAGGATCGGTTCCTGGATCCGTCCCAGGGTCGGTGCCCGGATCCGTGGGATCAACCGGGTCGACTGGATCTACCGGATCTGTGGGCCCTGAAGCCGACGGATTGAGCGGTGAGATGGCCTCGTTGATCTGACTGATATTGCGCACGATGCCGTACGTTGGGCCCGCGTCGACCGTGAAATCATTCGCAGTCAGCGCGTTATTGAGCACCGCCAGCGTGCCGATCAGATCAAGATGGTGAGCGCCGGCATTACCCTGGTTGGAGCGCAGATGCAGAATCGTATCATCCGCATCACCGTCGCCATCCACGTCAGCCATCTCGATCTTGTAGACCTCGGTGGTGTGGCCCGTAATTGTAATCTTATCGCCTTCCGCCTTATTGAAGTCTGTAATGACATCATTGCCGATGCTATCGACCCAATGATCGTGAGCAAGGTTATTTTCGCCCGCGACGCCATTCATCGAATAATCGATAATGCCAGTATTGGGATCAGCGTGTTTTTCGAGAATTTCACGCTTTGCATTTATCAAAGTTTCGATACGGAATTCATCCGCACCCGCGCCACCGGTCAGAATATCATCGCCCGGGAGACCAGCCTGATTGGCATATACTCGGCGCGTCGCAGCGTCGATTTCGCCGTTCGGATCGTTGGCTGCATTCACCTCTTGCGCGATTTCACCTTCGCCAGCATCCGAGCGCGAAATAATGATGTCGTTTCCATCGCCACCTTGCAGGATATCGTTACCTCTCCCGCCATTCAGTCTGTCATTACCCTTCCCGCCGTTGAGGGTATCATTCCCGTAATTTCCCCATAGTCTGTCGTTCGAGCCATAACCGGTTATGGTGTCGTCGTTGATTGATCCGTTCAATCTTGCCATATGTCCACTCTCCTTGCTGGCTGGATCGAGGAGCGTTGTGGCAACGCTCCGGCGCAGCCCGCACGACGATTAAGCCATGCGGGATCCCTTGCGAACGCGGATCCGCATTCGCCTGAATGAATTTTCTTCAGTCGCGATCAATCGCAGCGGCTATAGCCGCGCGATTTCAGATCAAGCTCGCGCTCGGTTGGCTAAACTGATGTGCTCAGCACAAACCGCGCAGTTCGACTCGAATTAGGGTTGGATTGTTTTGTATGATGATCGACATTGGCGACCTTTCGCAAATTGGCGGACATTGCTGTCCAACCTTGTACGTTGTGGAGATGCCAATTCCCCGGTCGCCCATCTCCAACGTTTTTCATTCTACCTACAACGGTGGCGACATTGAGGTAAGTGATTGAAAATGAGTTATTTAAAATTGTTGCGCATTATATCAATTCCGACAACTGACGAGTTGCAGAGGGAAGAGCGCGTCTGTAAAAGTCGGCTATACCGAAATCGAACATCATCCAATTCCCCGTCGATATCCGAGGCGCAGCGTATGCCTGAACACTGCGCATGCGACAAGCACATCTTCCCTCTCCCCGATCGACTTTCCAAGCGCGGGACTCGACTAGCGCCAACAGAACCCGTTCTGTAGGCAACCCCGTCTGCTGTCGTCATCGCGCAGATGTGATGTTACCTGACACACCAGACGCGCTTAGATCACCTACTCCTGTTATTCGACGCGTCATTCGTCGCGCTCGATGAGCCAGCAATCGCAAGCCAGGGTGATCTCGATGGCAAAACTGAATATCAACGGCAAAGATTTCGACCTCGAGGTGGATGGCGCAACCCCTCTCCTTTGGGTAATTCGCGAACATGCCGACCTGACCGGCACCAAGTATGGCTGCGGTGTGGGCATGTGTGGTGCCTGTTCCGTGCATATCAACGGCGAAGTGCAGCGGTCCTGTATGCTTGCCGTTCAGGACGTTCAGCCAACCGACGCGATCGTCACCATCGAAGGCCTTTCGGAACTTGGTGATCACCCCGTGCAGAAGGCGTGGCTGGACCTCGAAGTCGCGCAATGCGGCTACTGTCAGACCGGCCAGATCATGGCCGCCGTCGCGCTGCTGAAAAACACTCCGAAGCCGACCGACGACGATATCGACACGGCAATGACCAATATCTGTCGATGTGGCACCTATCAGCGCATCCGTCAGGCCGTCCATGCGGCCGCCGGCAGCAGCCAGGGCTGAGGGGGCACATCATGCAAAGCATCACAAACCTCTCTCGCCGCAAGTTCATCGCCACAGCGGCGGCTGCAGGCGCAGGTCTCACGCTCGGCATCGATGCCGGTGGTATCCGCAAAGCCCTCAGCCAGAGCGCAATCAGCGGTGCAGCAGAAAACGGTAGCGAAATCGGCGTCTGGGTTTTCATTAAGCCAAACGACGACGTCGTCATTCGCATCGCGCGCTCGGAAATGGGTCAGGGAACGCTGACCGGCCTTGCACAGCTCGTCGCTGAAGAGCTCGACTGTGACTGGTCGAAAGTCAGCGCCGAATATCCGACACCGGGCGAAAATCTGGCGCGCAATCGCGCCTGGGGCGATATGTCGACAGGCGGTTCGCGCGGCATCCGCGGCTCGCACGATTACGTTCGCCAAGGCGGCGCGGCAGCGCGCCAGATGCTGCTGCAGGCGGCGGCAAACGAATGGAACGTGCCGGCCGCAGAGCTGACGGTCGACAAGGGCGTCATTTCGCACGCTGCCTCAGGGCGGACCACGACCTACGGCAAGGTGGCAACGGCAGCGGGCAAGCTGCCCGTCCCCGAACTCAAGACCATGAAGCTGCGCGATCCCAAGGATTGGAAGATTGCGGGGCAACCGCTGAAGCGCCTCGACACGCAGGATAAGCTCACCGGCAAGCTCGTCTACGCCATCGATCTCAAGCTGCCGGGCATGCTCACCGCGACCATCATGGACGCTCCTGTATTCGGCGCAAAAATCACTGGCTACGACGAAGCGACAGTGAAGGCGATGCCAGGCGTCAAGGGCGTTTATCGTGTCGGCGACACCGCCGTCGCGGTAGTCGCTGATACGTTCTGGCAAGCCAAACAGGGTTTGGACGCCCTGAACCCGACGTGGGAAGAAGGCCCCAACGATAAAGTATCGAGCGAGACCATCGCAGCGGTGCTCAACGAAGGGTTGACGTCTACGGACGGCGTTTCGGTCGGCAACAAAGTAGGCGACGCCGACGGAGCAATCGCCGGCGCAGCCCGGAAGCTGGAGGCGGTTTATACGACCCCGTTCTGGCACCACGTCACCATGGAGCCGATGAACTGCACGGCGAAGTGGACGGCCGAGAAATGCGAGGTTTGGGTCGCATCGCAAAACGGTGAAGCCTCATTGGCTGCCGCCGCGGAAGCGGCTGGCCTGCGCCCGTCGCAATGTGAAGTCTACAAGTATCACCTCGGCGGCGGCTTCGGCCGACGCGGCTTCCAGGACTACACAACCAAGGCCGTACTGCTCGCCAAGCAGATCCCCGGCGTTCCGATCAAGACGATCTGGACACGCGAGGAAGACATGCGCCAAGGCCGCTTCAAGCCCATTGGTCATTGCAAACTCGAAGCAGGGCTCGACGACAAGGGCAACATTGTCGGCTTCAAGATGCGGATCGCGGCACCGTCGATCCTGGCCTCTGCATTCCCGCAGCGGGTCGGTCCCGGCGGCATGGACCCCATCGCGTTCCAGGGGCTCAATCCAAGCGGACCCGAGGGGCAGTTCGGCTATAC
>JAEYYQ010000246.1 GCA_023428365.1 Pseudomonadota bacterium
ATCCAGCAGAACGCGGCAGCGACGCACGGCGACAGCCGCAAGGAGAATTGCCGTCACCGCCGCAATCATCATGTGGAGGTAAGCCCACTGCACACTGTCCACGCGGAAAGCGGCGGTGGCCACGAGAAGAGCAAGGCTCGCAGCCACGGCGAACAAAGTCATGACATTCGGCACGTGATCCCCCAGTGCTCAATTGCGGCGCAGACTATACGCGGTTTTGCTGGCTGCGCGATCCACGGTTTGGGTGAGACCATCCGCCAAGAATTTCAGGCAGCCACGTCATAGTAGTCCCTGTACCACGTCACGAACTTCTCGATACCAACATCGATTGGTGTCGAGGGTTTGAAACCGACGTCGTTGCTCAGGCGATCGATGCTCGCCCAGGTACTGACGACATCGCCCGGCTGTTGCGGCAAGAACCGCTTGATGGCCGTGCGGCCAAGCGCGCGCTCCAAATGAGCAACCAGATCCATCAGCGCGACCGGCTGATTGTTGCCGATGTTGTAAAGCCGATAGGGAGCATTCGAGGTTGCGGGATCTGGCCGATCGCCGGTCCAGGTCGGATCTGGGGTCGCGGGGCGATCGAGCACAGCCAGGACACCGGCGACGACATCATCGACGTAGGTGAAGTCGCGGGAGTGATGACCCTCGTTGTAGATATCAATCGGCTCGCCAGCCAGGATCGCCTTGGTGAACTTGAACAGCGCCATGTCCGGGCGATACCAGGGGCCATACACGGTGAAAAACCGTAATCCAGTGACTGGCAGCCGATAAAGATGCGCGTAGGTGTGCGCCATCAGCTCAGTCGATTTCTTTGTGGCTGCGTAAAGACTTACCGGATGATCGACGTTGTCCTCGACAGAGAACGGCAGCCGCGTGTTGGCGCCATAGACAGAACTCGTCGAGGCAAGGACGAGGTGGGAGATTCCGTGTCTCCGGCTGCCCTCGAGGATGTTCATCGTGCCCACGACGTTCGACTGGACATAAGCATGGGGGTTTTCCAGGGAGTACCGCACACCGGCCTGGGCCCCCAGATGCACCACCCGTTCGGGCCTATGCTCTTCAAACAGCCGCTCGATGGCTGCACGATCAGCCAGATCCAAGCGCGTAAACGTAAATCGCGGATCGGGCGTCAGCCGGGCGAGCCGCGCCTCCTTCAGCGTCACGTCGTAGTAATCATTGAGGTTGTCCAACCCAACGACACTATCGCCACGCGCGAGCAATGCGAGAGCCGCATGATAACCGATGAAGCCTGCCGCCCCGGTTACGAGTGTCCGCATCGCTGGTGTCCAAAACCCCTCGAAAATGGCCGCATCGGCTGGTCCCCTCCCATGGGGACACTCTGCGCGTTACTATAGGCGGCGATGCTGGAATTGACGAGGACTCGCCCCTGTCTGCCCGGCCGCTATCCCCGAAATTACCAGGATTCGTTGACCCTCTGCGCCGACGGCGCTATAGCCTTCTGGCAAATACCGCCCGGAATCCATTTTCCGGGCGGTTTCACGTGTTTTGCAGCCAGCCCCAGACGGACAGTCGGGCAATGCCGCCGACACGCTGGATAATGGCGACCAGGCACCTTTAGAGGACTTGAGACTATGGCGAATACGACGTCGGCCAAGAAAGCCGCACGACAGGCGGTCACCCGGACCGAAATCAACAAGAGCCGGCGGTCGGCAATGCGGACGCAGGTTCGCAAGGTTGAAGAGGCGATCGCTTCCGGTTCGCAGACCGCTGCGAAGGCCGCTCTCGCCGCTGCCGAGCCGGTGCTCGCCCGCACGGCGCAAAAGGGCGTCATCCACAAGAACACCGCAAGCCGTAAGGTTTCGCGGCTGGCTGCTCGCGTCAAGGCGATGCCCACCTGACGCGAAGGTCAGTCTACACGTCCGGGATGTGACAGGATTGCAACAAGCCATCCTACCCAGAGACCTTTGAATACCCGGAGGCTGAGCCAGCAACAGCCTCTAGAATCAGACTTCTCGACAGCTTTGCCGCGAAGTGTTCACAAGCTGCCCTGAGACGTTCTGAGTCCCGAGCAAATGAAAACGTCATTCAAACGGCGCTTCTTCGAGGGGCGCCGTTTCGTTTATGACGATGTCTGTTGCAGTCGTGAATCTGCACGATGACTCAATGCGGTTCTCCACGACTCTTCGTATTTCGATCAGACTTATCCCCAGATCGGCCGACAACCTTGTGCTCTCAGTCAGCCCCGCTGCGCGCAAGCGAGCAGGCTTGTGCGCAGGCGGGAGCTGTGGTTAATACGGGGTTAATGAGGCTCGCCCTCGGGGCGGCCGAAATAAATTGTAACAATGCGTAAAATTTTGCCGCGTGGGATTGTGGTCTTCGTAGCCCGGCGGACTCAGTAAACAGCAACGGATATCTTTCTCGATACGAGTGTAGCGGGTCGAGACATCAGTATTCGTGTCGAAGTTTCCCATCTGTTGCTTTGGTTGGGGGCATTGGTAACTGCTCGGCGCAAGCCGCGTATGCGTGGAGGGTAGAGAGTGAGTTCAGCGCAGGTCATCCACATTGTGGATGTTCAGGTCCAGGATGTTTGGACGCGGCTGAAAGAGGATGCCGGGTCGGTTCTTGTCGATGTGCGCACCAGGGCGGAATGGGCGTACGTCGGACTACCGGACCTGTCATCGATCGGCAAACAGCCGGTCCTGATCGAATGGCAGACGTTCCCCGATAGCCGGGTTGACCCGGGATTTGCGGAGCGTCTCACGAAAACACTGGATGAGGCAGGCGTCGACAGGCAGTCGGAGCTTTTCTTCATCTGTCGATCGGGCGCACGCAGCAAGGCGGCTGCGCAAGCTACAACTGCGGCAGGATTTGCGGCCTGCCGTAACGTCGCGGACGGTTTCGAGGGTCCACTCGACGCCGACCGCCATCGGGGCCGGACAGCAGGTTGGAAAGCTGCCGGTCTTCCCTGGGCGCAAGGCTAGAGGGGCCAAAGCGTCAAACAGGGCGACAAGAAGCGTCGGCGGGCGATCGGAGGGCGGTCGCGTGCATGACGTGCTTGGACTGAGGGTCGAACACGAGCAGCGGGAAAGTACCATGAATAGGCTGGAATCGGCGGGTCCCGATTTTGGGATGAAAAGCGGTCGCAGCGATCGCGAGACGAAGATTGAAACCGAGGCACCGCGCGCGGCGGAAGAGGCGGTCACTGTCAAGAACACGGACAACCGCGGGCAGAAGGTGCGCAAGATGCTGCGCGCCCAGCTCGGTGAGGATGTCTATACGAGCTGGTTCCACTCCATGGAATTCGAGCCGTTCGACGGCAGGACTGTCCGGGTTACCGTTCCGGTCAAATTCCTGAAGAACTGGATTCAATCGCACTATTCGGACGCCCTGCTGAAGTGCTGCGCGGCAGAGTTCGAGGGTGCCGAGAAGGTGGAAGTCGCCCTGCGGCAGCCAAGCGCTCCGCGTGGCTCCGCTTTGAATATCCCGGCAACGGCAGACCATCGCCCGACCGCTCCGGCGCCGGAAAACACGTCGACGGATTGGACGACGGCGCGACCGACGATCGCTCAGCCGTTTGCTGCGCGGACGCAGGCTGGTGGCTTCGAGGGATCCCCGCTGGATCCGCGCTACACGTTCGAGAGCTTTGCAGTCGGCCCTGCGAACCGGATGGCGCATGCGGGCGCTACTCAGGTGGCGGAAACCGTTCTCAGCGACAGCCGCGGCTTCAATCCGCTCTTCATCCACTCGTCGGTCGGCCTCGGCAAGACCCACCTTCTCCACGCCATCGCGTGGTCGGTGCGCCGCCGCGTGCCCCAGGCGCAGGTGCTCTATCTCACGGCTGAGCGCTTCCGCTATCAGTTCGTCGAGGCGCTGAAGAACCACGACCCGCTGGCGTTCAAGGAGAAGTTCCGCTCGATCCATATGCTGCTGATCGACGATCTGGAGTTCCTCCACGGACAGCAGACCGAGCAGGAATTCGACCACATCATCAACTCGCTGCTCGACGGTGGACGTCAGGTCGTTGTGGCTTCGGCCCGCGCGCCCAACCACATCGAGAAGCTGAACGAGCGGATGCGCTCACGTCTGCAACGCGGACTGGTGACCGAGATCGGCGCGCCGGACGAGGAACTGCGGTTCCGCATCCTCGAAAAGCGGATGCAGGAGAAGCGGCAGCTCGATCCGTCGTTCGAGATGTCGCGCGATATCCTCGAACTGCTGTCCGATCGGCTGCGCGAGAGCGGCCGCGAGCTCGAGGGTGCTGTCACCCGCCTGCACGCGACGTGGCAATACATGCGCACGCCGATTACGCTCGATATCGCCGAGACGATCATCCGCGATCTGGTGCACGG
>JAEYYQ010000282.1 GCA_023428365.1 Pseudomonadota bacterium
TCCAGGCGCTCAGCTATGGCGTTCCGCTGCAGCACGGCGACGTGACCATCACGCTTCACCCTGCCGGACACATTCTGGGGAGCGCGCAAGTCGAGCTGCTGTATCGCGGTCAACGCGCCGTTGTCTCTGGCGACTACAAGCGCGCCGCCGACCCGACCTGCCCCGGTTTCGAACTCGTCCGCTGCGATCTCTTCATCACCGAAGCGACGTTCGCATTGCCTGTCTTCCGGCATGAGCGCGCGGAAAAAGAGGTCGATCGCCTGTTGGCATCCCTTGCGGCCTTTCCTGACCGCACACATCTGGTCGGCGCCTACGGCCTCGGCAAATCCCAGCGCCTGCTGGCATTGCTACGTCGAGCCGGTTACGAGCGGCCGATCTATCTGCATGGCGCCCTTGAGGCGATGACGGATCTGTACGTCCGCCATGGCCAGAACTTCGGCGAGACGCCACTGGTCCGCGACACCGAAAACAGCCTCGCGGGCGAAATCGTCCTCTGCCCCCCGTCGGCCTTGAATGATCGCTGGTCGCGACGCGGCGTCGAGCCGGTGACGGCCTTCGCGTCAGGATGGATGCGTGTTCGCGCTCGCGCGCGTCAACGCGGCGTCGAGCTTCCCCTTGTCATCTCCGATCATGCCGACTGGCCGGAGCTCATCGAAACGATCACCGAGACGGGAGCGGAGGAAGTCTGGGTGACGCACGGTCGCGACGACGCTCTTGTCTATCAGCTCACACAGATGGGCAAGCGCGCCCGCGCTCTCGAGCTTCCAGGGCTGGAGGATGAGGGCGAATGAAGAAACGCCGATCACGACAACCGCCTGGATCGCGAGAGCTTCATCCATGAGAGCTTTCTCGACGCTGCTCGACCGCCTCTCCTACACGTCCGGCCGTAACGCCAAGCTGAAGCTGATGCAGGATTACTTCGCGGCGACACCGGATCCGGATCGCGGCTGGGCGCTTGCCGCGTTGACGGACGGTCTGCCGTTCTCGTTTCCCGTTCGGCGCACAATCATGGGACTGATGGAACAGCAGCTCGACCCTGAGCTGTTCCGCATGTCGCGCGATTACGTCGGCGATACAGCCGAAACCGTCGCGCTACTCTGGCCCGAGCCAAAGGGTGAGACCGATCCGCCACGACTCGCGGAAGTGGTCAGCGATCTCGGGCTGATCGATGCCCAGAATCTCGGAAACGCCATCACCGGATGGCTGGATCGCCTGGACTCCAATGGCCGGTGGGCGTTGCTGAAACTGCTGACCGGCGCGCTACGCGTTGGCGTGTCATCGCGGCTGGCAAAGACCGCCGTCGCTCAGATGGCCAATCGGTCCGTCGATGACATCGAGGAAGTGTGGCACGCGCTCTCTCCGCCCTATACGCCGCTGTTCGACTGGCTCGAAGGGCGCGCTGATCCGCCGGACATCACCGGCGCTCCCGTCTTCCGCCCTCTGATGCTGGCGCACGCCATCGAGGAACGCGAGCTGACCGAACTCGATCTCGGCGAGTTTCAGGCCGAATGGAAGTGGGATGGAATCCGCGTGCAAATCGCGGCTGGGCGTGGCGAGGCGCGCATCTACTCGCGCACCGGCGATGAGATCAGTGCGAGTTTTCCCGAATTGACAGCGATGTTCCGCTTCGACGCGGTGCTGGACGGTGAGTTGCTGGTTGTTCGCGATGGCGTCGTAGCGCCATTCAACGACTTGCAGCAGCGCTTGAACCGGAAATCCGTCACCCGCACGATGATGGAACGGTTCCCGGCTCATGTGCGGCTCTACGATGTTCTCGTCGCGGGTGAGGAGGATATGCGGGAGAGATCCTTTTCCGAACGCCGCCAGAGACTTGAGAGCTGGCATCGTGACATTCATCCGCCGCGCACGGATTTATCCGAAATCGTGGACGTCATCGATCGCGAACACCTGCATCGCATTTGGAGCGAAACGCGCGGTGCCGGTATCGAAGGGCTGATGCTGAAGCGGCGATCCAGCCCGTACATTGCCGGGCGACCGCGGGGCCATTGGTACAAGTGGAAGCGGGCCCCTCTCACACTCGATTGCGTGATGATGTACGCCCAGCGCGGCTCGGGGAAGCGCTCTTCCTATTACTCCGACTATACGTTCGGTGCCTGGACAACGACGCCGGAGGGCCAGGAACAGCTCATTCCGGTCGGGAAAGCCTATTCCGGCTTCACGGACGCGGAATTGGTCGAACTCGACCGCTGGATCCGTAATAACACCACCGAACGCTTCGGCCCGGTACGTGCCGTACGACCGGGGTTGGTGCTGGAAGTTGCCTTCGACGCCGTTCAGCGGTCATCCCGCCATCGATCCGGAATTGCTATGCGTTTTCCGCGAGTTCACCGCATTCGCTGGGACAAGCCGGCCGAGGAGGCGGAGCGCCTGGAAACGCTGGTTGCACTCATCGAATCATAAAATCATCCACACCTTTGAGCGAAGTCAAATGCGGAACACTTCTGCACGTTGTAGTGTTGTCACAAGAGCAGTTGGAATTCGGCCAGCAAGAGGAGGAGGATCACAAATGGATTTCAAACAGAATCCCGCTGCGGGGCCGGTCCAAAACATGTTTCAGACCTTCTGCAGCGGATGGGATGCTGCGGGCTTCGGATTTGAGCCGATGATGAAGGCTGCCGCTCGCAGCAACATCGAGGCGATCACTCTGGCAAGCCAGCGGGCCCAAGCCTACCTGGAGTTACCGTCACGGCTCGGCCAATGCCGTTCGCCGCAAGATCTCGCTGGCGAGCAGATGCGGTTCTGGCAAACCATGGCGCAGCAGTACACGGAATGCTCGCGTCGCATCATGACGACATGGACCTCCTGCGCACACGAGGTCGGCAATCGCGCGAAATCAGAGACCGAGCGCGACTACATTACGTTTCCTGAGCCACAGCAGGAACGGGAGCCTGAGCGCGGCACCCGGTCACCTGGCGAACGCCGCGCTGCCTGAGGCTTTGACAGTCCACATGAAAAACGGCGCCGGAGAAATCCGGCGCCGTCATATTTTTCAGAATCTCTGAAAGAGATCAGCGCTTTGTAAGCTGCCAGAGCGCAGGCACCACAGCGGCGCCGAGAGCGGTCTTGAACAGCGTCGCGGCAAAGAACGGCACAACGCCCGCAATCCACGCCTTATCAGCGCCGATCAGAACTGCCAGCCACAGATAGCCAAGACCCAGAATGGCGACGTGACCAATGAACATCGATACGAACAGCCGCGGCACGGACTGCCAACCCCGTTCAGCCAACCAACCAACGATGAAGGCTGCAACAACGAAGCCGACGAGATAACCACCGGTCGGGCCCATCATATAGGCGAGCCCAAGGCCTTTCTCAGGCGTGCCAGCAAACACCGGAAGGCCCATCGCGCCCTGCAGGAGATAGAGTGCGACGACCGCCGCACCGAGACGAGATCCCAAGGCGGCGCCCAGGAACAGCACCACGAAGGTCTGCATCGTCATCGGAACCGGCCAGAACGGAACCTGAATTTTGGCGGACGCCGTCAGCATCAGCGTGCTGATGAGCGCGATCGCCCCGTAGCGCAGAATTTTGCTCTGAGTTTCCGGCCAGATCGCCGAAACGAGCGTCGAATTGGACTGTGAGTTCATTACGGAGTGCCCCATGGCTTGGCTTCGAGTTCTGCGAACCGGACGGATCGACCACAGACGCGACAAAATTGACATGCCCGCGCGCCCAACGCAATTGCCGACAACGGCGTCCGCGCGCAAATGGTTTGCCAGTTTACTTGAAATCTTCCAGGGTCAACAGGGGCTTGAATGCAAGTCCAGCCGCTTTGAAAGCCTCGCCAGCGCCTTCTTGCCGATCCACCAAGGTGATCACGCAGGCGACTTCCGCCCCCTCCGCGCGCACTGCCTCAGCCGCCTTTAACGCCGAACCTCCGGTTGTCGTGACATCTTCGACAACCACAACGCGTTCACCCTTCAGCGATTCTCCTGGCGCCAAGCCCTCGATCAGGCTGCGGGTGCCATGATCCTTGGCCTGCTTGCGCACGAAAAACGCCGACATGGGCCGCCCGCGAACCGGGCTGAGTGCCGCCACCGCCGATGCAATGGGCACCGCCCCCATCTCCAGTCCGCCGATCCAGCGGATGCCCTCGTCCTCAAGAACATCCAGCACCAGATTGGCGATCAGATAGCCACCTTCGCCGTCCATCATCGTCGGCTTCATGTTGAAATAGAATGCCGACGACCGCCCCGATGCCAGCTTGACCTCTTTGCCGCTTTGAAACGATCGCGACTTCACGATCTCGACGAAGCGCGCGCGATCGGCGGCAGGTGACCGGGTGGGGGCGGACATGAAACGGATATCCTTCTCTCAGCTGCATTCCGTCGTTGGCTAGACGCCCGCACGCCTCCGCTGTCAAGACGGGGCGACGACGTCCGCCGACGGCGCCGGTGCATGGGTGTCATGCAGGCGCCGCTGGAAATCTCGCGGTGCACGCGCGAGCTGGAATGACTTAGCATGGCCATCAGGGATGGACGCAAGAGGAAGGGAATTTCCGTGGCTATCAGCGACGACGTACTCGCACGCTTTTCTGATCTGGCAACTCCAACGCTTGCCAATGCCTTGGATGACGTTGGCTTCGAAGGAGTGATGAGCGGGATTGGTCAGGTTGTGCCTGGAACGCGATGCTTTGGCCGGGCCGTCACCATCACGCAAGCGTCAGGCCCACGCGGAAGCTACGCGTCGGAGGACTTCAAGGTCGGGCACATGATCGATGCCGTCGCGCCGGGCGAGATCCTCGTCGTCGACAATGGCGGCCGGGAGGTCTCGACCTGGGGCGGCCTCGCAACCTTCGCCGGCAAGGTCAAAGGGATCGGCGGTCTTGTGGTCGATGGCGGCGTCCGCGACCGGGAGGAAATGGAACAGCATCGCCTGCCCGTGTTCACGCGCCACATGACGCCGCTGACGGGTCGAACCCGCCTGTGCATCACCGCTATGAACCAGCCTGTAACCTGCGGTGGCGTGCGCGTGCGCGCTGGCGACATCATCGTGGCAGATGGCTCCGGCGTCGTCTGCGTGCCGGCCGAACATGCCGAGCGCATCGCCGAGTTGGCCGCCCGCTATGCGAGCGACGATCTCCTCGCCGAAGCCGAACTTGCCAAAGGCCTCTCATTCAGAGAGGCGATGGCCAAGTTCAAGCGGATCTAGCCCTGGCGCTCATTGCGCCATGAACACTGGCAACTCTGATTGCGCGAGAATTTCGCTGGTCGCGCCGCCGAAGATCATCTGCCGAAGCCGGCTTTGGGTATATGCGCCCTTGATGAGAAGATCGGCGCCAAGACGCTGCGCCTCTTCAAGAATTGCAGTGCCCTGCTTGCGGCCATTCAGCTGCGCGGTGACTTCACGTGCTTCGATGCCGTTTCCGGCCAGACAATCCGCCAGTTCCTTGCCGGATGGCCCCGACACAGTCGATCCCTCAACCGTCAGCACCGTGACCTCGCGGGCCTTCGCCAGCAACGGCATCGCGTAGGCAACGGTGCGTGCCGACTCCGTACTGCAGTTCCATGAGATGACGATGCGCTCACCCAGCGTCGGCGGCACCACAGGCGGAGCGATCAACAGCGGCCGGCCGCTTTCGAACAGTGCCGCCTCAAGTGTTGTCATCCGCGGACCAGCCGTTCCACCCTGGGGACGGCCGACGACCGTGATGTCATAGACGCGCGCGATACTTCCCAGAGCCGCATCGTCCACCGGATCGATGGGACGCCACCGATAGCGCAACCGCTCTCCATCCAGGATGCTTTTCGCCGCATCGGTCGCAAAGAAGGCATCGAACGTGCGACGCGCTCCCGAGAGGATTTCAGCATCCTCCTGCTCGGCTCGGGGAAACGTTACGGTCACGACGGGATCAGGCCCGACGACCGATATTTGCGGAAGGCGCAGCGCAACGCCTTCGACTGTGCCCCCGAAAATTCCAGAAAAACGAAGTGCCGTCTCCAGCATGGACGTGACGGCGTCATTCTTTTCGATCGGTACCAGGATGTTTTTCACGATGTCCTCCGCTGTGACGGATGCATGTGCGTTTGTTGGGCGGACACGAGAATTATAGCACGCTTGATGAGCCCTCGGTCAGAGCCAATGGATCAGCGGTGCAAACCAATGCGCGTTGGCTCATACGTCAACGTTTCACCCG
>JAEYYQ010000286.1 GCA_023428365.1 Pseudomonadota bacterium
GGGTCTGACGGAACTCAACCCGACAAGCTACACGCCTCTCGCTCTCATGAACGAGGATCCGCCGGGCATCCAGGTCAGGATCGATAGCCCGTATAAGACCGTCAAGGAGCTCTCGGACGCCATCAAGTCCAAACCTGCGGGAACCTTCAAGGCTTCGGGCACCGGCCAGGGCGGCATCTGGCATCTGGCTCTCGTCGGCTGGCTGCTGGCGATGGGCTTGAAGCCGGACCACGTGCCGTGGGTCCCTTCCAATGGCGCCGCGCCCGCCATGCAGGATCTGGCAGCCGGCGGCATCGACATCGTCACCTGCTCCGTGCCTGAAGCGAAGGCCATGCTCGATGCTGGCAAGGCGAAGTCGCTAGCCGTCATGGCGCCGCAACGCAATCCGGCTTTCCCGGATGTTCCCACCCTCACCGAGGCAGCCGGAATTGATTATTCCGTCGGCGCCTGGCGCGGAATCGTGGCTCCCAAGGGGCTGCCGGCCGACATCGGTGCCAAGCTTACGGCATCGCTCAAGAAGGCTTTCGACTCCAAGGAGTTCAAAGACTTCATGTCCTCGCGCGGCTTCGGGATGGTGTGGGGCGATCCGGATCAGTTCGCCAAGTTCATGGCTGACGGCGACGCGAAAATGAAGACGGCGATGACCGCTGCCGGGCTCGCGAAGAAGTCATAATCGACCATCGGCCTCGACCGCTGTCTGAGACGCGGTCGAGGCCGCTTTCTGCGCCCACGATCCAGGCGTGGATGACACTGTGTGATGGGGACACAGCCTGCAGCATGTACGCTGCCAAAATAACGGGGAGGAAGAATGTTCAATATTCGCCGAGGCGCTGACGCATTCGTCAAAACTGGCGGCCGATCATTGGTCGGTCGCTGCTCGTCGATCCAGGAGATGAGCACGTATCATGCGCATTAACGACACGGTATTCGGCAGCGTCCTTATTCTGCTGTCGGGATTGATGATCTATCTGACACTCGACTTCCCCGATTTCCCCGGACAGAAGTACGGACCGTCATTGTTTCCGCGCATTCTGGCTTGCTGCCTCATCATATGCGGGGGGCTGCTGATCTATCGCGGCCTCCCTCAGCACAGAGCCGGAGCTCCGTGGATCGCGTTTTCTGATTGGACGCGGGATCCAACACGCGTCACCTCGTTCTTTCTGCTGCTCGGTCTGATCCTCGTCTACATCTTCACCTCAGAGCAGATCGGCTTCCTGCCAGTTTGTTTCGCAATCCTCGTCATCCTCTTCTGGTGGCTGCGCGTTCGCCTCGTGACGAATCTCATCGTCGCCGCAGCATCGACGTTGATTATCCATTGGTTCTTCGCAGACCTGATGCGCATACCTCTGCCGCGCGGTCTTCTCACCAACATTCTCTAGGACCGAGCACATGTGGGATGCAGTTTTTCAGGCATTGTGGATGGTGCTAGACCCCTACGTACTGTGGGTCTGCCTTGCCTCCGCAATCTTTGGGATATTCGTTGGTTCGATTCCCGGTCTGACGGCCACCATGGCCACGGCACTGCTGGTGCCGATTACGTTTTTCATGCCACCGGTGCCGGCAATCGGCGCCATCGTGACCGCAACCGCCATGGCGATCTACGCTGGCGATATACCAGCCGCGATGCTGCGTATTCCCGGCACCCCAGCGTCAGCTGCCTACACCGACGACAGCTATCAGATGTCCCTGAAGGGGCAGCTTGACCTGAATCTCGGTGTCAATCTGGTGTTCTCTGCCATGGGTGGCCTGTTTGGTGTGGCGATCCTGGTCATCGCGGCTCCGACACTGGCGGAAATCGCCCTCAACTTCTCATCCTTCGAATATTTCTGGCTGGCAGGCCTGGGCCTCACCTGCGCGACGTTCATCGCCCAGTCCGATCCGCTCAAAGGATTCACATCACTGCTGATCGGTCTTGCGATCGCGACGATCGGCATCGACCCCGCCGCAGGCCAACCTCGCTTCACGTTCGGTTCCGTCGAGCTGCTGCAGGGCGTCAGCTTCATCCCGGCCATGATCGGCCTGTTCGCCATCTCCGAGCTGCTGCGCAATGTCGTCAACATCGCGGAAGCCGGCGAGATGGTGAAGCAGCAGGTCGGCAACATCTTCCGCGGCATCGCGGGAGTGTGGCGAAAGTACTGGCGCAACTTCTTCCGCGGCTCGCTGGTCGGTACGGCCATCGGCGCTCTGCCTGGTGCTGGTGCCGATATCGCCGCGTGGATCTCCTACGCCCTCTCGAAAAAGTTCTCGAAGGAACCGGAGAAATTCGGGACGGGCCACATCGAGGGCATCGTCGACTCGACGTCCGCCAACAACTCGGCCGTCGCCGCTGCCTGGATTCCGGCCCTCGTGTTCGGCATTCCCGGTGATTCGATCACCGCAATCGTGATTGGCGTGCTCTACATGAAGAACATGAACCCGGGGCCGTCCCTGTTCCTGGAGAACCCGCACCTCATCTACGCGGTCTTCATCATCTTCATCCTAGCCAACATCATCATGGTTCCGGTTGGGTGGGCGGCCATCAAAGTTGCCAAGCAGACCTTGCGCACGCCGCGCAACATCCTGATGCCGCTCATTTTGATCTTCTGCATCGTCGGCGCCTACGCAATGACGAATTCGATCTACGGTGTCATCATCATGATGATCATGGGCATCTTCGGATGGATCCTGGAGGAGAACGGCTTCCCTGTTGCACCGGTTATCCTCGGCATGGTGCTTGGAGAACTGTTCGAGCAGAGCTTCATGACGTCGATGATCAAGGCAGACGGTTCACTTCTCGGCTTCTTCAGCCGGCCCATTGCCGGAACGTTGGGCGTCCTCACGCTCCTGCTTTGGGCTTACATGCTGACGCGCGGCATGTGGCAAAAGAAATCGACAGAGGCCCAGGTCTGAACACAGCGCCGCGCAAAGCAGGAGCCACCCATGTCCGACACTCCGGTCCTATGGAGCATGGATGAGCGCGGCGTTGCCCACGTCATCTTGAATCGTCCCGCCGTCAACAATGCCTACGACGGCGGGATGATCGACGGCCTGCACGCGGC
>JAEYYQ010000298.1 GCA_023428365.1 Pseudomonadota bacterium
GGCCCAGCGTATCCGCGATCTTTTCGTAAGCCTTCACCGCTCCGGCAATGGCCTCCGGGTCGGTCGCCAAAGTCTCCAACTTGCCCTGATAGGTTTCCTTGAGCTTTTTTGCGGCCGCAGCGGCCTCGGTGAAATCTCGTTCGACCTCCGGCGCATCCGGGGCGTTATAGAGATCGGTAAGGTTCCATTCCGGCATCGCCCCGAGATCGGCTGCGGGAGCTGCCCCAGCCGCTGAAGCGGCCTGCGCCGGCATGAAGATGTTTCCGAGCTGCGCGACCATCATGCCGCTCCCTGGCTGGTGCTGATTGGTAAGAAGAATCTCTGGATCCCTAATGTGCGAAACCCAGGCTGCCTATTCAAGCAATGCTGAATCAATCGCAAGCGCGCTGTAGCGTCAGCATGGTTCCAACGGCAACTCATTATTTACCGCTGGTGTGCGACTGTCTCGGCGTTGGGTATCGCCCTCGTACCGCAGCGCCCCCTGGGCTCGCGCGTCACGCAAGGGTCTTTGTGGCGTAAGTTCCGAGTAGTTCCATGGCAAAGCGCGTATTGATCGTCGATGACGATCCGGTCCAGCGACGTATCCTGGAAGAATGCATCAAGCGGTTCGGCCACGAAACCAGATCCGCATCATCGGGCGAGCAAGCCCTCCAGATCCTGACCGGACCGGACCGCAGCGATATCGCGCTGGTTCTTCTCGACATGGTCATGCCGGGTGCCGGTGGGCAGGTCGTGCTCGATCAGTTGAATGGCAAGCCGGACTCACCGCCGATCATCGTGCAGACCGCACACGGCTCGATCGACAGCGCCATTAATGCCATGCGCGCTGGCGCCATCGACTTCGTCATCAAGCCAGCCAGTCCCGAACGGCTGGAAGTCTCCATCAATAGCGCTCTGAAGATCGAGGCGTTGGCGGGAGAAATCACACGCATCAAGAAAAAAGTCGAAGGCACACTCAGTTTCGGCGATCTGATCGCCGGCAGCGAAGCGATGCAGCGGGTGGTCGCCCTTGGTCGGCGCGCCGCTGGTTCTCAGATTCCCGTTCTGATCGAAGGCGAATCCGGCGTCGGCAAAGAATTGATCGCCCGCGCCATCCAGGGCGAGAGCGAGCGCGCCGGCAAGCCGATCGTGACCGTCAACTGCGGCGCTATCCCGGAAAATCTCGTCGAAAGCATCCTGTTCGGCCACGAGAAGGGCTCATTCACCGGTGCTGTCGACAAACGGATTGGCAAGTTCCAGGAAGCCGACGGCGGCACCCTGTTCCTCGACGAAGTCGGTGAACTGCCGCTCGAAGCACAGGTGAAACTGCTGCGCGCGCTGCAGGAAGGCGAGATCGATCCCGTCGGGTCCAAGCGTCCGGTGAAGGTCAACATTCGCCTGATCTCGGCGACCAATCGCGACATGATCGAGCTGGTGAAGGCTGGCCGCTTCCGCGAGGATCTCTACTACAGGTTGAACGTATTTCCGATCCGCGTACCACCTCTGCGCGAGCGCATCAGCGACGTACCCGACCTGGCTCGTCACTTCCTGGCCCGTTTTGCCGCAGAAGAAGGGAAGCGCGTCACGTCAATCGGCGAGCAGGCCATGCAGCTTCTGCTGCGCTACCCGTGGCCGGGCAACGTCCGTCAGCTGGAAAACGCGGTGTTCCGCGCAGTCGTCCTGGCCGATGGTCCGGAGCTGACTGTCGCCGAATTCCCGCAGATTGCGACGCACGTCGAGGGCTTCACGGCTGAAATTCCGGCTGCCCCCGCGACGCCGCAGACACCCGCGCCCTATACCGGCCCTGCCCTGTTGGGCGCGGAGGCGACCGTGCCGAAATCAATGGAAGTCAAGCGCGACGCCGACAGCGGATCGATCGGCATCGCCGCAGTGACTGAAAGCGGCGAGGTCCGCTCACTGGTCGACATGGAAGCCGACATGATCCGCCTCGCACTGGGCCGTTATCGCGGTCACATGACGGAAGTTGCCAAACGGCTCGGCATCGGACGATCGACGCTATATCGCAAAATGCAGGAATATGGCCTCGAGCCGCGTCCGAACTGACAGCGCAAAGATCAAGTAATTGTTAACCATTCATGGAACGGCCCGCCTCGCGGGCCGTTTGCCTTTCGCCACAGTTTCAACAAATCGCTACCGCCTCAAAGATGGAATGATCATGCTGGCGGTGGCGCTCGGTGTAAGTTAGTTACCGTGCACGCGCTGCGAGGAGGACTGCAAATGCGTTTTCGTGCGACCCTGTTCACTGGCCTATGTCTGTCTGCCCTGATGGCCGGACCAGGTCTCGCAACTACCCAGCCCGCGGCTGCGCAGGCGGATAATACCGCAAATACCAATTCAGAGCCGCCCGCATCTTCGACTGCTACGGACAGCACCGCTACGGACGGTCCGCGCTTCAAGGAAGGCGAGCCGCTCGAGCCGATCGTCGAAACTCCGGCACCGTCGAGCGAACCGGCGGCAACGAACGCCGAGCAGCAGCAACCGGCAACAGAAGCCCCGGCCTCGACCACGACGGCAACCCCGGGCGTAGAAGAGCCAAAATCTGACGAGCAGCCCGCCGCGGCCTCGGCGGAGCCGGTCATCGATCCGCTTCAGATCGAGATGCTGCGCCAGATTGCCGAAGCCAAAGGTATCTCTAAGGCCGATCGCACCGCGCTGACTGCTTTCTACGAAGGCCGGGGTGGTGACCTGCTTTGGGTCTCCGGCGCGAACTTTACCGCTCGTGGCAATGCTGCAATCGCAGAGATCCGTCAGGCCGACGATTGGGGCCTTGATGCGTCCACGTTCGATCTCCCATCGGTGCCCACTTCCAGTGAACCAGCCGATGTCGCCGCGACTGAACTGTCGTTCTCACTGGCTGCACTGAAGTATGCCGATCACGCACGTGGCGGGCGCATGGATCCCAAGCAGCTTTCGAACTACATCGATCGCGATCCGCCGACGCTGCCGGTCGCCGATGTACTGGCAGGACTTGCTGCGTCGGATGCGGCTGATGCCTACCTCCGTAAGCTGCATCCCCAGCATCCGCAGTTCGAAAAGCTGCGTCAGGCTTACTTGGCGTTGCGCAACGGCGTCGCTCCGGTTGCAGAGCCCGAAGAGGACAGCGCACCGCAGAACGCGAAATCCAAGACCAAGGCCAAAGCAAAGCGCACGCCTGAACAGATCACCGAGCGCAAGCTTCTGGTGAATATGGAGCAGTGGCGCTGGATGCCGGACGATCTCGGCGAGTATCACGTCTGGGCGAACATCCCCGAATACACACTTCGCGTTATGGACAAGGGACACGCGATTTTCACCGAGCGGATGATCGTCGGCAAAGCGGATACGCAGACACCGGTATTTTCGGATCAGATGAGCTTTCTGGTGTTCCAGCCGTTCTGGGGCGTTCCGGACAGTATCAAGATGAAAGAGATCCTTCCGGGTCTCGCACGCGGTAATCCTGGTGTTCTCGCCAAGAACAATCTTCGCATCCAGTATCGCGGGCGCGATATCGATCCTGGCAGTGTTGATTGGTCCAGCACCGATATCCGCAATTTCCACGTCTATCAGCCGCCTGGCGGCGGTAACGTGCTAGGC
Organism: Pseudomonadota bacterium; assembly: GCA_023428365.1. Lineage (GTDB taxonomy): Bacteria > Pseudomonadota > Alphaproteobacteria > Rhizobiales > Hyphomicrobiaceae > ZC4RG25. Next base: position 3,574 of record JAEYYQ010000298.1, read on the forward strand.
CAGGTGAAGTTCATGTTCCCGAACAAGCACCAAGTCTACATGCATGACACGCCGACCAAGAACCTGTTCAATTCATCCCAGCGCACATTCAGCCACGGCTGCATGCGCGTTCGCAATCCGCTGCGCTTCGCTGAGGTCCTGCTGGAGCGTGACAAGGGCTGGAACGGCGCCCGGATCGCATCTCTAGCCAAAAGCGGCCCGCAGGATAACAACATCAAGCTGGACAGCAGAATTCCCGTCCACATCACCTACTTCACCGCTTGGGTAAACGATGACGGCAAGCTCAGCACATACGCCGACATCTACGGTCATGAGCAGCGCATCCAGATGGGTATCGAAGGCAAAGCCCATCTCATCGTGAAGAAGAAGGAGGAGCTTGGCCCGGTGCGCGCCGATGCCGTGGGCCGACTGGCCGAGACGCGCAATGGCGGAGCCAGCAGCGGTGGCGGCGCGCCATTCAGCGCAAAGAATATGCCGGATTGGGCGCGCAAGGTGCTCGGCAACTAAAGCCTAGCCGACCGCCCATCACTCACCATCGAGACGGGCCATTCGCAGCAGCGGATGGCCCTTTTCATTTGCGCCGCGTCTTGATTTTGCTCGCCTCTTTGTTGCCCGACTGATCATCTAATCTTCTCATCACGGACGAGGTTACGGGGCATTAACCGTCCGGCGCTAACGATTGACTAAGGTCGTAGACCGCCTCGCGGGCTGTACGCTGATGGCGCACTCGCGAAGCACGAAGGGGGACGGCAGCATTGAGCGCGCGTGGACTTGGCTTATTTGCCGGTGCCGTCGCACTGCTTTCGGTGGTCGCTATCCTGGCGCCGCGGCTGACGGCGGCCTTGCCGCAAACGCGTACGCTCTCGCTCTATAACATCCACACAAAAGAGACGCTGACCGTCGAGTTCAAGAGGAACGGCAAGTTCGTTCCCGAAGCGATGGAGCGCATCAACTGGCTGCTGCGCGATTGGCGCAAAAACGAAAAGACCACCATGGACCCGGAGCTGATCGACCTGCTCTGGGAGGTCCACACGGAGCTGGGGTCACGCGAGCCCATTCACATCATCTCGGGTTATCGCTCGCAAGGCACGAACAGCATGCTGCGCTCCACGCGCGGCGGGCAGGCCACCCAGAGCCGCCACATTCTCGGAATGGCCGCTGACGTTCACTTCCCAGACGTGCCGGTTCGGCGCCTGCGATATGCGGGCCTCATCCGTGAGAAAGGCGGCGTCGGCTATTATCCGACTTCGGCGATCCCGTTCGTGCATCTCGACACAGGCCGGGTGCGCGCATGGCCACGTCTGCCACGGCATGAACTGGCGCTGCTGTTTCCCGATGGCCGCACGAACCACGTCCCCGCCGATGGACGGCCACTGACATCATCCGATGTTCAGGTCGCGAGAGCGCAGAATGGCGATATCGCAGCGCAGGTCGCAGCAGTTCATAATCTACGCAGAGCTGCGCATGACCCGGCCACACGACTAGCATTGGCC
>JAEYYQ010000300.1 GCA_023428365.1 Pseudomonadota bacterium
CTCTATATCTACGCACCAGCCCACTACCTGAAGCAGTACCACGCCAAGTATGTGACGGCGGAAGCGCTGGAGGCGCTGGTGAAGGCGGAGCGTGTGCGCAGTTGGAGCGCGCTTCACGAGCGCAAGTCGCGCATGTATCGGCCGGAGAACCCGGATATTCCGTGCCTCGATCAATGGTGCAACAGCACGACGCCGCCGAGCGGGCGCTTCCTGTTCAAACGGAATCCTTACTTCCACAGGATCGACGCCCAGGGGCGGCAGCTTCCCTACGTCGATGAAGTTGTGGTGTCCATCGCAGCGAGCTCGCTGATTGCAGCCCAGGCCGGCACGGGCGAGGCTGATCTTCAAGCGCGCTACATCCGTTTCGACAATTACACCTTCCTGAAGGAAGCCGAACTGCAGGATCGGCTGAAGGTGAAGCTATGGGAAGCGGGCGAGGGATCTCGCATCGCGTTGCTGCCCAACTTCAACACGACCGATGCCGTTTGGCGGGCCTTGTGGCGCGATGTGCGGGTGCGGCGCGCGCTATCGGTGGCGATCGACCGGCACGAAATCAATCAGGCGATCTTTTACGGATTGGCGCGCCCCAGCTCTAATACGATGCTGCCGCAAAGCCCTGTCTTCAAAAAAGAGTTCCAGACGGCCTGGGCGCAATTCGATCTCAAGCTCGCCAATCGTCTTCTTGATGAAGCGGGTATCAGCAAGCGGGATACCGACGGCATCCGCTTCCTGCCCGATGGGCGACGCGCGGAGATCATCATCGAAACCGCAGGCGAGAGCACCGAGGAGTCCGACGTCCTTGCCTTGATCCGCGACACCTGGATGGATATCGGAATCAAGATCTACGTCCGGCCTATGCAGCGCGATCTCTTTCGCAAGCGTGTCCAAGCAGGCAATGCGGTGATGATGGTCTGGAAAGGCTTCGACAACGCGATCGCGACGCCGGAGATGAGCCCCGATGAATTGGCTCCGACGACGGTCGCGCAGCTTCAATGGTCGAACTGGGGGCAATATTACGAGGAGAAGGGCAAGGTTGGCGAACCTACGGACCTTCCCGAAGTTCAAAAGCTTGTCGAGCTGTGGAAGCAGTGGCGCAGCTCAACCACGACCGAAGAGCGTAAGGCGATCTGGCATCAGATGCTCGCCATCCACGCCGATCAGGTGTTCACCATCGGAACGGTCAACGGGACACGTCAGCCGATCATTGTCGCCCGCACACTGGTGAACATACCTGATGAAGGCATCTGGACATTTGAGCCCGGAGGATTTTTCGGACGCTACCTGCCGGATACCTTCTGGTTTCGCGAGGTCACCCAGTAGCCATGTTGCTCTTCATCATCCGTCGCATCCTGATCATGATCCCGACGCTGCTGCTGACCAGCGCGTTGATTTTTACGATCATGGAGCTGCCTCCGGGCGACTACTTCGAGAGCTACATCGCGGAGCTGGAGGCGCAGGGTGAGGGCGCCGACAAAGCCAAGATCGAGTTTCTGAAACAGGAGTATGGCTTCGATAAGAGCCCGGTCGAGCGCTACTTCCTTTGGCTGGCTGGGTTGGTGCAGGGCGATATGGGGTACTCGTTCGAGTATCAGTTGCCGGTCAGCGATCTTGTCGGCAGCCGAATATTCCTGACGATCCTGGTATCGTTCGCGACGATTGTGCTGACCTGGCTGATCGCGTTTCCGATCGGGATATACTCCGCGACGCATCAATATAGCTGGGGTGACTACGGTCTGACGTTCTTCGGGCTGCTTGGCATTGCCGTGCCCAACTTTCTGCTGGCGCTGGTCCTGATGTATCTCGCCAACGTGCTGTTCGGAACGTCCATCGGACATCTGATGGCGCCTGAGTTCATCGATCAGCCGATGAGCTGGGCCAAATTCAAGTCGATCCTCGAACATATGTGGATCCCGGTGATCGTGATCGGCTTGGCCGGGACAGCGGGAATGATCCGGAAGATCCGCGCCAACCTTCTGGATGAACTTCAAAAGCAGTACGTGGTGACCGCGAAGGCAAAGGGGCTGCATCCGTTCAAGGCGCTGGTGAAGTATCCGCTGCGGTCGTCGCTGAACTTCTTCGTCGGTGGTATTGGTGGCATCCTGCCGGAGGTGATTTCGGGCGCGGAGATCGTGGCCATCGTGCTGTCGCTGGAAACGACCGGTCCGATGCTGATCAAAGCCCTTCAGAGCCAGGATATGTATCTCGCGGGTTCGTTCCTGATGCTTCTGGCGCTTCTGACGGTGATCGGTGTGCTGTTGTCGGACATCGCTCTCGCATTTCTCGATCCTCGTATCCGCCTGCAGGGCAAGAGCACCAAATGACAAGCCAGTCTCTGCCCCCGGCCGGAGAGAGCCTGCCGCATTACGTTTCGGATAAGCCCTTCGATCCGCGATCGATCGAGCGCCTGACGTCGGCGCAGGAGCGCGTCTATCTCGCTTCTCAGTGGCGGCTGATGTGGTGGAAGTTCAAGCGGCACCGGGTGGCGCTGGCGTCCGGCATCTTCCTGGCATTGCTCTATGCCAGTATTCTGATCTCGGAGTTTCTCGCGCCTTATCACTACCAGACCCGCAATATCGACCGCATCTACGCGCCGCCGCAGCAGATCCACCTGTTCCATGACGGCCAGTTCATCGGCCCGTTCGTGTATGGGCAGCGGTACACGCTGAACATGGTCAACCTGAAGCGCGAGTATTGGACCGACCGAACGACCGTTCACCCGATCCGGTTCTTCTGCCGCGGTGACAGCTACAATTTCTGGGGGCTGTTCGAGAGCAACGTCCACCTGTTCTGTCCGGCGAAGGACGGCACGCTGTTCCTCCTGGGGACCGACAGGCTGGGCCGGGATATGCTGTCGCGTATCATTTACGGGGCGCGCATATCGCTGACCATCGGCCTGATCGGCGTGACGATCAGCTTTGTGCTTGGACTGTTCTTCGGCGGGATCGCTGGCTACTACGGCGGAGCCGTCGATCTCGTGGTGCAACGGATCATCGAGGTGCTGCAATCGCTGCCGTCGATCCCGCTTTGGCTGGCGCTTGCCGCGATCATGCCGGTGACGTGGAGCCCGATGGTCGTCTACTTCGCCATCACAGTCATTTTAGGTCTGATTGATTGGACGGGGCTGGCCCGGGCGGTACGATCGAAGCTGCTGTCGCTGCGCGAGGAGGATTATGTATTGGCGGCCCAACTTATGGGCGCTGGAGCGCCGCGTATCGTTGGACGTCACCTGGTGCCCGGTTTCATGAGCCATCTGATTGCCAGTGCAACGCTGGCTATTCCGAGCATGATCCTGGGCGAGACGGCCTTGAGCTTCCTGGGGCTCGGATTGCGTCCGCCAATCACGAGCTGGGGTGTGCTGCTGACCGAGGCTCAGAACATTAATATTGTCGCGCTCTATCCCTGGTTGTTGATGCCGGCAGTCCCCGTCATTCTGGTGGTGCTGGCGTTCAACTTTTTTGGGGATGGACTACGCGATGCCGCTGATCCCTATAAATGATTACGCAACCAAGTCCGCATGATGCCGGCGGCACCCGAGATTCAGGTTGACGGCTGATAGCGAATTGAAACGAATGCAGGTGCATAACGTTAGGAGGGGCAATCGCAATCATCCGGGCACAGCGCAGATCGGCCCGCCTCACCGAAACGTGTGAACCATGTTCTACGATGCGGATTTCTACGGCGATTTCATGAGACGACATGAAAATGCACGCGTGCTGATGTACAGCCACGACACGTTCGGGCTAGGACATCTGCGCCGTTGCCGTGAGATCGCCCATGCCCTGGTCGAGCGGTTCAAGGGGTTGCAGGTTCTTATTATCTCCGGATCATCGATCGCCGGTGCGTTCGACTTCCGGGCACGTGTCGATTTCATAAAAATTCCAAGCGTTATCAAGCTCTACAATGGGGAGTATACCTCCCTGGCGCAGCATATCGATCTCGCCGAAACTCTGGAGATGCGGCGCGCCATCATCCGGCAGACGGCGGATCTGTACCGTCCAAACATCTTTATCGTCGACAAGGAACCGCTTGGCCTTCGGGGCGAGCTGGAGCAGACCCTCACGATGCTGCGGGAGCGGGGGACGACGCTGGTTCTGGGGCTGCGTGAGGTGCTGGATGCTCCGGAGCAGGTCAAGCTGGAATGGCAGCGCACCGACGCCTTGCGCCGGATCGAGGAGCTATACGACGCGATCTGGGTTTACGGCAGCCGCAACTTCTGGGATCCGTTGAACGGTCTCGAAGTCCCTGTGTCCGTGAGGTCCAGGATGACGTTCACCGGCCATCTGAACCGCAATGTTCCGCGTCTGAATAATCCGCGTTCGTTGGATCTTCCTGACGACTTTATCCTGGTCACGGCCGGCGGCGGTGGCGATGGCGGACCGCTAATGCGGCAGGTTCTGGCCGCGCGCGAATATGACCGTACGCTGGATTTTCCGCTCGTGATGATCCTGGGCCCTTTCATGGTGGCGGAGGAGCGCGAGGAAATTCGCGAGCGCGCCCGTCAGCTTCCGAACGTCACCGTGCTCGATTTCGAAAGCCAGATCGAAACCATCATGACGCGCGCCAGTGCCATCGTCAGCATGGGCGGATACAATACGTTCTGCGAGATTCTTTCGTTCGATAAGCGCGCATTGCTGGTGCCGCGCAGTAAGCCGCGGCGCGAGCAGCAGATCCGCGCGACTCGGGCTGCCGAGCTGGGGCTTGTCGACACGCTCGATTCCCATGCCGCGAGTGATCCCCGGTTGATGGCGCGCGCGTTACGCCGCCTGCCGACCCGGCCGCTGCCGTCGGAGCGGGGTGCGGGTGTTGACTTGGGCGGGCTGGAGGCGATCGCCGAGATGGTCGGGATCTATATCGAAGTGGCGCACCCGCTTCCTGTCGCGGCACCGGCTTGACGGAGACTGCGGTGTCGCGGGACGGCTTGATCGTTGTCGTCGTCAAGGGCTATCCGCGCTTGTCGGAGACCTTCATTGCTGAGGAACTGCTTGGTCTGGAGCAATCCGGATTACGGCTGATGATTGCGTCGATGCGGCATCCGACCGATCCGACCTCGCATCCTGTGCATCGCGCGATCGAGGCGCCGGTTCTGTATCTGCCCGAGTATCTCTATCACGCTCCATTCCGGGTGCTTCGTGGACTGGTGCGGTCGGCGCGTCTTCCCGGTTTTCGGCAAGCATTCAAAACGTGGCTGTCCGATCTGAAGCGCGATTTCAGCCCCAACCGCTTCCGCCGGTTCGGGCAGGCGGCTGTGCTGGCCTCGGAGATGCCCGCCGATGCGCGCTGGCTCTATGCTCACTTCATCCATACGCCGTCAGCCGTCACCCGTTACACGCATCTGATGACGGGGCTGCCGTGGAGCTGCTCGGCGCACGCCAAGGACATCTGGACCTCGCCGGACTGGGAGTTGCGCGCCAATCTGGCTTCGGCGCGCTGGGGTGTGACCTGCACCGACGTCGGATATCAACGACTCGCGAGCCTCGCTCCGGAACCTGGGCATGTGCGGCTCGTCTATCATGGCCTCAATCTCGATCGTTTCGGCCGAAATCTCTGCGAGGCCTCGAAGGCTGACGGGCGTGATCCGAACCATCCTGTCAGACTGCTGACAGTCGGCCGTGCCGTGGAGAAGAAGGGCTACGGTCTGCTGCTCGACGCTCTGTCTCAGCTGCCGATGGATCTGCATTGGAATTTGGTCCACATCGGCGGCGGCGAATTGCTCAAGACGCTGAAGGAGCGCGCGAAAGCGCTTGGCCTCGCGGATCGGATCACGTGGCGCGGGGCACAGGATCAGGCCACGGTTCTGGACGCTTATCGCAAGGCAGACGTATTCGTGTTGCCCAGTCGGGTCGCGGATAACGGCGACCGTGACGGTTTGCCGAACGTGCTGGTTGAGGCACAGAGCCAACGCGTTTGCTGCCTGTCGACGTCCGTCGGCGGCATTCCCGAACTAATTTGCAGTGATGAGACGGGCATCCTCGTTCCACCGGATGACAGCGCGGCTCTTGCAGAAGGGCTGGCGCAACTGATCTGCGATCCGGACTTGCGTGAGCGGCTCGGCAGGGCCGGCGAACAGCGTGCGCGCGAAATGTTCGACAAGCGCGCCGGGATCACGCAGCTTGTGGCCTTGTTCGACGCATCGCTCGCTCAGGACGGCGATGCCGGTGTGCTGGAAGCCGCACAGTGAAGCGCGTCTTTTTTTATGTGCAGCATTTGCTCGGGATCGGTCACGTATTCCGAGCGCTGCGGATTGCGCGAGGATTGCGGGAGGCCGGCTTCGCCGTTGATCTTGTGCTTGGCGGTGTGCCGGTATCCGGGCTGGACCTCAGCGACTTCAATGTCATTCAACTGCTGCCGCTGAAAGCTGGTCCGCAGGGCTTTTCCGAGTTGGTGACAGCCACCGGAGAGCCAGCCGATGCAACGATCAAGGCGCATCGCGAAACCCAATTGCTTGCCGCCTATGCCGAATGCCGGCCGGATGTCGTGCTGATCGAGGCATTTCCGTTTGGGCGTCGGCAGGTGCGGTTTGAGTTGATGCCGTTCCTGCAGGCGATCCATGCGTCGTCGCCACGGCCGCGTGTGTTCTCATCGATCCGCGACATTCTTCAGGAAAGCCGCAAACCGGAACGCGCGCGCGAGACCGTCGACGCGCTGCAGCGTTATTTCGATGGCGTGATCGTCCATGGCGATCCTCGGCTGGCGCGGCTGGAGGAAACCTTTCCGCTCACATCAGAGATCGCGCAGATGCTGCATTACTCCGGTATCGTTGCACCGCAGATGCCGTCGCCGGATGTGTCGCCGAGCCATGTGGCGGACGTTGTCATTTCTGCTGGAGGCGGTGCGGTTGGCGCTGGGCTGATCGAAGCTGCAATCGCAGCAAAGCCACTGACGTCCCTGCCGTCGTCGCGATGGCTGGCGGTGACGGGGCCGTATATCGAGGACTCCACGTTCGACAGGCTGGCGTTGTTGGGACAGGCGGCGGACGTAACGGTCGAACGCTTTGTTCCCGATCTGACATCCGTTCTCACGCATGCGCGGCTGTCCGTTTCGCAGGCTGGATACAACACGGTCGCGGACGTTCTGGTCGCGGGATGCAAGTCGGTATTTATTCCGTTCGCGCGCGGCGGGGAAACCGAACAGACGCGTCGCGCGCACTTGCTTCGGGAGCAAGGGGTCGGAATAACGCT
>JAEYYQ010000394.1 GCA_023428365.1 Pseudomonadota bacterium
GGGCGGCTTTGATGACGGGTATATATCACATGTCGCGCGAATGAAAACCCCATGCATCGCCTTGAGGTACGATTATTTTTTGCCACTTGCCGTTCTTCGCGTTGTCAGCGGCAAATAGCCCCGGCCGCAGGTACAAGGCGGCGTTCCTTAGCTTGCGTTGCCGCCATACAGGCCGGTACGCTCGATTACGCCAGCATTTAACGGAGACACCATGCTTGAGATCAAGGGCAAGACAGCTCTCGTCACGGGTTCCACGTCCGGTATCGGGCTCGCCATTGCGCACGCATTGGCCAAAGCCGGTGCCAACGTCGTTCTGAATGGCCTCGGCACCGAGGCGGACAACGCCGATGCCATCAAGGCTGTCGCGGCGCATGGCACCCGGGTCGTGTTCGATCCAGCGAACATGCTGCGTCATAATCAGATCGCCGAGATGGTCGCCAAGGCGGAGCAGGACTTCCGCCAGGTCGACATTCTGGTCAACAATGCCGGCATTCAGCACGTCTCGCTGGTCGAGGACTTCCCGATCGAGAAGTGGGACGCGATCATCGCCATCAATCTGTCGGCGGCCTTCCACGCCATCCGTGCCGCAGTGCCGGGCATGAAGAGCCGTGGATGGGGGCGGATCATCAACATCTGCTCGGCGCACTCGCTGGTCGCATCGCCCGGCAAGTCGGCCTATGTCGCGGCCAAGCATGGACTGGCCGGACTGACCAAGTCGGTGGCGCTTGAACTGGCGACGCACGGTGTCACCGTGAACGCCATTTCTCCCGGATTCGTTTGGACGCCGCTGGTGGAAAAGCAGATCCCGGATCTTGCCCGCACGCAGAACATCCCGGAGGAGGCGGCGCGTGCGCAGATCCTGTCAAAGCAGCCGACGCGCCAGTTCGTGACCACCGATCAAGTCGGCGCGCTGGCCGCGTTTCTGGCGAGTGGGGCCGCGCAAGCGATTACAGGGGCAAACTATTCGATTGATGGCGGCTGGACCGCTGAATAGGGAGACAGGACTAAGCAGCCCGCAGAATTATTTTTTCGGAGTGACGAGTGCCAGCGGCTGCGCCGACCTCGCCTCGTCATCCACTGTGGTCAACGTCGCGATCACCGCGGCGATGGCCGCTAGTGTGATGGCAACTGCAATCACCACTTCACGGGACCGGTACTTGAGTCGATTAAATGCCATAGCAGACCATTGCTAATGAACTCAGGTTCCGATGGATGGAACTCCAACTCCCCCGAGGACGCCAGGGCTTGTTCTGCCGCGCGACAGAAGAACACATGATTATCTGAACAATTTGAACGATTCTGACCGAATATTTTTGAAGTTAGACTGATTTAAATTTTGATGGCCGCGTTTCACGCTAGGCCGAGGCGTTGAGCCAGCCACTGAGCCGTGCGCAGGAGCTGGCCGTCACTACCGCGAGCAGCAATGAGCTGCACGCCAAGCGGCATGCCATTGACCTTGAGAAGCGGCAACGTCACGGCGGGCAATCCGAGATACGTCCACATAGCATTGAATGCTGGATTGCCGGTGGTGTTCAGATCGGCGGGCGCAGGACCGGGAGATGCGGGCATGACAATGGCGGCGTAGCGAGCCAGGACATTTTCGACGGCGGCCGCGGCGGTGTCTCGATGATTGACTGCGCGAATGTAATCGATTGCACGAACGCGTGCGCCTGCCTCGAGACGTTCGCATAGTCCAGCCGTAAAGGCGTCTGGCCTCACCTCCAGCAACGGACCGTAGTAGGCGGCGTTTTCAGCGGATTGCACCGTACCCTGCCAAGTCATCGCTGAACGGAGGATTGGAACATCGACGGCTTCACACCGTGCGCCGAGTTGGGAAATGAATGCTGAAAATACCTCACGCGTTGCTCCGTCAGTGAGGTCCCACGCCGGCGAGGCAACGAAGGCGAGCGTGGGATCGGTCGAGACAGGCTGGAGCGTGGTCGCGAGCAAGCGCGATGGCTCGCCTGGTTTCATGGCCGGATCGCGGGAATCATAGGCGGTCAAGCAATCCGCCGCGAGGGCGAGATCCTCGATGCTGCGGCCATAGACGCCGATCGTGTCCAGGCTATGCGATTGCAGCAAAACACCGGTTCTCGAAATCATCCCGAAGGTCGGTTTAAGCGCATAGATGCCGCAGTAAGATGCCGGACGGATGACCGAGCCGCCGGTCTGTGTGGCGAGCGCCCCAGGAAACATGCCGGAGGCCAGGCCCGCTGCCGATCCCGACGACGATCCTCCGGGTGTGTGCTGAAGATTATGCGGATTGCGGGTCTTGGGCGGGGTCAGGGTCGCGAGTTCGGTTGTGACCGTCTTGCCCATGATAACGGCGCCGGCACTGCGCAAGGCCGCGACGCAGGCAGCGTCAGATGATGGACGACGACCATGAAAATATGCCGATCCGCATTCGGTCGGCATGTCGGCTGTGTCGATGATGTCTTTGATACCGAAGGGAACGCCGTGCAATGGGCCTAACACTTTGCCAGCGCGCTGCGCCGCGTCTGCGCCACGCGCCTGAGCCAAGGCTTGATCCGGATCGAGATACGCCCAGGCCTGCACATCAGCGTCGCGCTTACGCACTTGCTCGAGGCAGGATGCAACCAGCGCTTCGGATGTGATCTCGTTTCGCGCTATGGCAGCCGCTGCAGCGGAGACAGAGAGGGTATGCAACTCGGTCATCGCGCGCTCACAGAATGGACGGTCATCTAGGCTACTCCTGAAATACCGTATCGCGGCTTTTGCGGATCGACGGCAGCACGGCGATTACGATCAGCACCAAAGCGATAATCAGCAATGATGCGCTCAACGGCCGCTCGATGAAAGTCATCATGCTTCCGCGTGATATGACCATCGCCTGACGCAGCTTTTCTTCCATCAGTCGTCCGAGAACGAAGCCAAGTAGCAGCGGAGCGGGTTCAAAACCGAACTTCGTCAGCATGTATCCGAACAGCCCGAACACAGCGACCATGAAAACGTCGAGACCGGAATTGTTGATCGAATAAATACCGATGCAGCAGAAGATCAGGATGGCCGGGAACATCAGCCGATAGGGCACCTTCAGCAACCGCACCCACAGGCCGACGAGGGGCAGGTTGATGATCAGCAGCATCAGGTTTCCGATCCACATCGACGCGATCATGCCCCAGAACAGCGCCGGCTGATGACTGATGACTTGCGGCCCCGGAATGATGCCGTGAATCGTCATGGCTCCGACCATCAGCGCCATGACCGCATTGGGAGGAATACCGAGTGTCAGCAGCGGGATGAATGATGTCTGGGCTCCGGCGTTATTTGCCGACTCCGGCCCCGCGACGCCTTCTATGGCGCCTTTGCCGAACCGGTCGGGATCGGCCGCCAGCTTCTTCTCCAGAGTATAGGAGGCAAACGGACCCAGAACCGCACCGTTTCCAGGGAGCAGACCAAGTAATGATCCGAGGAAGGTGCCGCGGAAAATCGGCGCTATCGATTGGCGCATTTCCTTCAATCCGGGAAGGAGACGTCCGATCGGTGCGGCGACCACGTCTCGTGTTTCCCGGGTATCGAGATTTCGAATGATCTCGGCGAACCCGAAGATGCCCATCGCCGCCACGGCGAAATCGATGCCATCGGAGATTTCATGCCAGCCGAATGTCAGTCGCTCCTCGCCGGTTTCAAGATCAATCCCGATCGTCGAGAGCAGGATGCCGACCAGGATAACGGCGATCGCCTTCGGCACCGATCCGCGCGCCAGCACAACCGCGAACATCAGTCCAAGCACCATCAGCGCGAAGTAATCGGCCGGGCCGAACAGCAGCGCGAGTTGCGTGAGCGGCACTCCGAGTGCGGCAATCACCAGCGTCGAAATCGTCCCCGCAATGAATGAGCCGATCGCGCAGATGCCGAGCGCAATGCCGGCGCGACCCTGCTTGGCCATCTGATGACCATCCAGCACCGTGACGACGGCCGTGGCTTCACCGGGAATATTGACGAGAATGGCGGTCGTGGAGCCGCCGTACTGCGCGCCGTAATAAATTCCGGACAGCATGATCAGCGCGCCGACCGGATCAAGCCCGAACGTCAGGGGCAGGAGCATCGCGATTGTCGCGATGGGGCCGACGCCCGGCAGCACGCCGATCAGTGTTCCAATCATGCAGCCGAGAAAGCACAGGCCGATATTCTTCAGCGTGAGCGCGGTGGCAAAGCCGAGCGAGAGATTGCCGAATAGATCGATCAAAGCGGCCCGCCTGCGAGGAACAGAGTGAGAGGATAGGGGAGCGCCGAAGGCAGAACGGGGATGGGCAGGCCGAGCCCGAAGCTGAACAATCCGATACAGAACGCGGTCATCACGACGGCGAACACGATGATTTCAATCGGACGCGTCTCAGGATCCGCAAGGGACGCGAACAGAATAGCGATGGGCGCTGCGAAGATCAGACCAAGCGGACGTATGGTCCAGGCAAACAGCAGCGCAGCGCCGAGGACGAAGAACAGGCCGCGCATGTTCCACGGCGTCAGCAATTCTCCGTTTCGTGCCCGAAAGCCCAGGCCGATCAAAAGCACGCCGCAGACGCAGATCAGCCCCGCGACGATTTTGGGCAGCATGCCCGAACCGATGCCCGAAATCTGGCCGAACGCGAGATCCCAGGACCCGATAAAGCCCGCCACGCCGAGCGCAAGCAGCATAAGGCCGCCGGCGAAATCCTGCGGTGAGGCGATCGCCCGGAACTTCGGGTCTGATGAATCGGTCGGGGGCTGCTGCATCGTCCCCGTGTCCTCCCTCGTCGCGTCCGGCACTTTGTGCTCTTGCGGCTAAAGCGTAACGCGGTCGCGCGCGTATGGCTACCCGTATCGATATCGACGAAGGTCGGGCGGCACCGCATGGGCTCCCATGGCATCACCTTGTACGCCCAGCAAAAATGCGTTGCCAACTTCGAGGCGGGGAGGTTTGCTGAACGAATGGCCCCTTGGGGCTCAGACAATCAAAGCGCGAGAGGCCGAAATGAGCCGTGCCGACCCGGCAGACAGCCGTTCCGATGAGCCCGAAATTCTCTATGAGATCCGAGACGAGATCGGATACGTGACATTCAATAGACCGCAGGCTCGCAACGCGCTGACGTTTGCCATGTATGATCGCGTCGCCAGCATCTGCGAAAGCGCACCCACCGATGGATCGGTCAAGGCTATCGTAATCAGCGGCGCCGGAGATCGCGCGTTTGCGGCGGGAACGGATATCTCGCTATTCCGCAGTTTCTCGTCGCCTGAGCAGGGGATCGCCTACGAAAAGAAGGCGGACGAAAACTTCACCCGCATCGAAAGCTGCCCGATTCCGACGATTGCTGCCATTTCCGGAGCGTGCACTGGAGGAGGCGCTGGTATCGCGGCCTGTTGCGATATGCGAATCGGGACACGCGATATGAAATTCGGGTTTCCGATTGCCCGCACGCTCGGAAACTGCCTGTCTGCGACAACCCTGTCGCGGCTCGTGGGTTTGTTAGGCGAAGCCCGTGTCATTGATCTGATTTACACGGCGCGGCTCATCGGCGCGGATGAAGCGCTCAGTGTCGGACTGGTGTCGGAACTGGTCGATGACAAGGCTGCATTGACGGTGCGCGCCGAAGCACTGGCCCGCCAAATTGCCGGACACGCTCCGCTGACGCTGCGGACCACGAAAGAGCTGCTTGCCAGGCTCCGCAAGGCGGGTCCGCGCGTCGACGACACGGATCTCGTCGCCACCGTTTATACGAGTGCGGATTTCCGTGAGGGGCTGGAAGCGTTCCTGGCCAAGCGCCCTGCGCAGTGGAAGGGCCGCTAACACTCATTCGCATTCAACCAATAACCATGATCCGGGAGAGACACATGACGAAGATCGCGTTCATCGGGCTCGGAAACATGGGCGGGCCGATGGCTGGCAATCTTGTGAAAGCAGGCCATTCCGTTGCCGGATTTGATCTTGTTCCGGCCAATCTGGCGAACGCGGCCGCCCGCGGAGTCGCGGGTGCGGGAAGTGCTGAAGAAGCTGCAGACAGTGCTCAGATCGTGATCACGATGCTTCCCACTGGCAAGGATACTATCTCGGTTTACGAGAAGACCGGCATCCTGAAATCGTCGACGTCCGATGCGGTGTTCGTCGATTGCTCCACGATCGACGTGGCCTCGGCCCGTCGCGCGCATGATCTCGCTGCGCAGGCTGGCAAGCTATCGTTGGATTGTCCGGTCTCCGGTGGCGTTGGCGGCGCCGAGGCTGCAACATTGACGTTGATGGCGGGCGGAAGCGCCGACGCTTTCGAAAAGGCCAAGCCGATCCTGGAAAAAATGAGCCGCAAAGTTGTTCACTGTGGCGATGCCGGCGCGGGCCAGGCGGCGAAGATCTGCAACAACATGATCCTTGGGATCAGCATGATCGGCGTGTGCGAGGCCTTCAACTTGGCGGACAAGCTCGGCCTTTCGCATCAATCGCTGTTCGATGTGGCATCGACATCCTCGGGCCAATGCTGGTCTTTGACGTCGTATTGCCCCGTCCCAGGTCCGGTTCCCGCTTCGCCCGCCAACAATGACTATAAGCCCGGATTCTCGGCCGCGTTGATGCTGAAGGATCTCGGTCTGTCCCAGGATGCTGCACGCGCCACCGGGACGGCAACGCCGCTTGGGGCCGAGGCTGCCCAGCTCTATCAGATGTTCGTTGCCGCCGGGCAGGGTGGCCGGGACTTCTCAGGCATCATCGAGTTCCTAAGCGGACGACGTCAGTCTGACTAAGCGGAACGCCGCTCCGTAGTCCGGGTTATTTGCATAAGGCGCAGTATTGCGGCGCGCCTGCGCAAACCTGAGACAACCGGGTGCCGTCATCATGACCGACACGACCTTGAAGAAAATCCACGGCCAAGACTCGCCGCACGGCGAGATGGGTCAAACTTACCTCGCTTCAGGCAAGCGCGTCTCGATGCGTCTGTGGCGGAGCGAACCGGTGGGGACGCATAAGAGCCAGAGCGTTCGGGATTATGAAACCGTCGGTTATGTGATTTCCGGGCGGGCTGAGCTCGATGTCGAGGGCCAGCTGATGCGGCTCGAAGAAGGCGACTCCTGGCTCGTCCCCGCTGGCGCCAGGCACACCTACCATATCCTCGAACCTTTTACGGCAATCGAGGCCACCGCTCCGCCAGCCGAAGTCCATGGTCGCGACGAACCACCCGGTGACGATTGGCCAGAGCGTCTATAGCCACACGACCCAATGCGGGCTCTACAACTCGATAAATGAGCACCGGCTGTTGA
>JAEYYQ010000431.1 GCA_023428365.1 Pseudomonadota bacterium
GCGCCAAGGCGACCTGATCGAATTCCAGCGCCAGCCTTCCGAATTCGGAAGCCAGTTCGCGGTCGTGACTATGGAAGATGGACGCCTGCTGCAGGACGCCGAGCGCACGCTGCTTTTGTCCGTCTGCCTTGAGATTACGCGCAAAGCTGATCGCCGCGTTCTTATCCCGCGGGTTCTTTTCGTATTGCTCGCCCCAATAGGCGACCGCCCGATCTAATTCCGATGTGGGCTGAGCGCTATCCTGCGCGGATGCGGTGGCCTGAGGTTGCTGCGATTGTCCCAGCAACGGCAGCTCAGCCACTTGGGCGCAGGCTCCCGTCATAAGAGCCGCGGACAAAGCCAAAAGCACGCCGCGGTGTTTCCTCAGCCGCAATTGGCCGGATTCACGCTCCCCAACAGACATCGAAAAAGTTCTCCCACCCCCAACCGGTGCGCACGCGCGAATCGGTTCCCCCAATCGTGAGAGTGTGGAATGCAGGTCAATAAAACATTAACTGCACGTGGCCCTGCGATACTGATCGCAAATCAGATGCGGACACGAAAAAAGCCGCGGCGATGCGCGGCTTTTTGTAATCACAATGGAGCAGGTTCAGCTCAGTTCGCGAATGCGGAACGGCAAGCCGCCCTTCGGCGTAAGCGTCACAGTGGCGTTGACGCCCGCCGGTTCGGGGCCGACGTATTCCGGCCGGAAGCGGCGTAGCAGGATCGACAAGGCGAGCGAGTTTTCCACCTGGCTCATTGCGCCGCCGATGCACGAGCGCTTGCCCGCACCGAATGGCAGATACGTGTATTTGACCCGCTTCTTGGCGGCATCGCCCATCCAGCGCTCGGGACGGAACTGCTCCGGCTCCTCCCAATACTTCGGGCTGTGGTGCACGCCATAGGCAAACATGACGATGCGATCACCAGGGCGGATCTCTTTGCCGCCGATTTCATCCGGCGCCGCCGCAACGCGGATCAGGCCCCAGATCGGTGGATAAAGACGCATGGTCTCCTGGATTACCGCGCGCGTATAGGCCAATGCCGAGTAGTCGGCCGCCGTCGGCTCACGATCACCGTAGGTCGCCTCACCCTCGCGCCGGATACGCTCGGCGGCCTCGGGATGCTTGGACGTCAGATAAAGCGCCCAGGCGAGCGTCAAAGCCGTCGTCTCGGTGCCGGCCCAGAGATACTGCTTCATCTCATCAACGGCCTGCGCGCGATCGAACTCCGGAACGCTGCCATCGGCGACGGCTGCCTGCAGCATCGTATATAGCGTGCGTTCACGGTGCTCGCGCGGATCGGCGGCCATGACGAGGTCGGGGACTCCACCCCAAACGTCAACGGCTTTCGCGGCGGTCTCCTCGGTGACCTCGAACTCCTCGCCCGCCACCTTCTTCAGGCGAATGGACTTGTGGTTCATCACGTCGGTGTAGGTCTTCACGCACTTGAAGACGAAGTGCGGATTGAAGGGCATATCACGATCGAACAGCGCCTTGCAGATCATGTCCGCGGCCAGCGTCCAGGTCTGCTCGACCATCTCAACGGTTTCGCCGGTCTTGGCGAGCTGGCGCCAGTTTTCCATTTTCGTGCGGATGGCATCCAGGAAGTACGGGATGTACTCGCTGAACATGTCCGGATGGAAAGCCGGCTGCTGCGGCGCGCGGATCTTCTGCCAAAGCTGTCCGTCGACGGTAATCATCGACTTGCCGAAGATCGGCTTCAGGCCGTCGAAATATTTCGTGTAATTGTCGGCCTTGCTGACCAGCACATGCTTGAAGTGGTCAGGCTCGGTCAGCAGCACCACGCGCTGGTTGGCCATGTTGACGGGAATGACGCCGCCGTAACGTTCGGCCATCTGCATGAGCGTCCGCATCGGATTGATGGGGTCGCCCTTCAGGAGAGGCGTCAACTTGAACCAGATCGAGCTTTCATCGCCCAACTGATAATCGTGGGACCGGGTCGTTGCGGTCATGCTCGAGATCACTCCGCGCGTTTGATCGTCCGGGCTTTCCGTTTTGGGAGTTTTATTTCCCTTGCTCAACGGATATCGCTCCTGGCGACCAAATCATTGATATGGCACAAAACTAGCGCAAAACACTGCCACAGTGGAGCATTAGCGCACGAGAGTACCTTAGTTGTTGGTAGCACTCGGCTTAATGGTGGTCCAGAAGCTCCGTCCTGCCCGCTACACCATAGCGCGATTCAGCTGTTTGGCGAGAAGAGGCCGGTTGCCTGGTTAACCGAGTTTCCACCGCTGACACGATCTCCATCAAGGCGGGCAACACCTGACGCGATCAATTTCAGGGCATGGGGATAAAGCTTATGCTCGGCAGCGAGAATTCGATGCGCGAGAATTTCCGCTGTGTCTCCATCAAGCACAGGCACCGCCGCTTGTGCGACGATCGGACCAGCATCCATTTCCGGCACGACGAAATGGACCGTACAACCCGCGATCTTGACCCCAGCGACAAGAGCCTGTCCGTAGGTATCCAGGCCTTTGAAGGACGGTAGCAGCGAAGGGTGGATATTGAGCATTCGTCCCCGCCAGCGATCGACGAAGCCCGGTGTCATCAAGCGCATGAAACCGGCGCAGCACACCAATTCGACTCCGGCGGCGACAAGAGCGTTGTCGAGTTCGGCCTCAAAATCCTCACGGCGTGAGAAGCGTTTGTGATCGATTGCGACGGCCGCGATGCCCTGTGACGTCGCCCACGCGAGTCCAGCAGCCTCGGAACGGTTCGAAATCACGGTGACGATTTCAGCCGGATAGTCGGATGCGCGCGTTGCTTCGACCAGCGACATCATGTTCGAGCCGCGCCCGGAAATCAGAATGCCGACGCGCTTTTTGGCCATGGGCGCGCTCACGCCGCCCCTGCGAACGACAGGCTTCCTGTCAGACGGACAGCTTCAGACGACCCCTTGCCCTTTGCCTGGGTCTTGGCGCCGTCGCCTTTGGTTAGCTCACCGATGATGTGAACCTGCTCACCGCCGGCTTTCAGAACTGCCGCCACATCGTCCGCCTTGGCCTTGTCGACGACGAGGACGAGACCGATGCCAGCATTGAAGGTCCGCAGAAGCTCTGTCTCATCCAGACGACCGGCATTGGCCAGCCATCCGAACACGGCTGGAGGGTTCCAAGTCGAAAGGTCGACGGCCCCGGCCACGCCCTCGGGAAGAACACGCGGCAGATTTTCGATCAGCCCGCCTCCGGTGATGTGTGCGATGGCTTTCACGGCACCCGTCTGCCGGATCGCAGCCAGAACCGGCTTCACGTAGATTTTGGTCGGCTCGAGCAGCGCCTCACCGACAGTGCGCCCGGTAGCGAAGGGGGCCGGATCGGTCCACGCCAACTTCTCCTGCGCCACCAGACGGCGGATCAGGGAGTAGCCGTTCGAATGCGGGCCGGACGACGCGAGCCCGATCAGCACATCGCCAACCGCGACATCCTTGCGCGGCAGGACGGCGTCGCGCTCGACGGCACCGACCGTGAAGCCCGCGAGATCGTAATCCTTTGCCGCGTACATACCCGGCATCTCGGCCGTCTCGCCGCCGATCAACGCGCAACCAGCCTGACGGCAGCCCTCGGCGATGCCGGAGACGACGCTGCGTCCGGTCTCGACATCGAGTTTGCCGGTCGCGAAATAATCCAGGAAGAACAACGGCTCAGCGCCCTGCGCCAGCAGGTCGTTCACGCACATCGCCACGAGATCGATGCCAATCGTGCCGTGCAAACCGGTCTCGATGGCGATCTTGAGCTTGGTGCCGACGCCGTCGGTGCTGGCGACGATCAACGGATCGACGAAGCCCGCACGCTTCAGATCGAAGAGCGCGCCAAACCCGCCAAGGTCCGCATCGGCCCCCGGACGGCGCGTCGCCTTCGCCAGCGGCTTGATGGCCTCAACCAATGCGTTGCCGGCGTCGATATCCACACCGGCATCACGATATGTCACGCGCGTTGCGGCGCTTTCGCCTGGCTCGCTCATTGGATCCTTGTCGGTCCGGACAGGGCACCGGTTGTCTGCGGGCATTGACCGGTCCCGATTTTGGCCCCAATGGTCGCCCGTGATGGCGCGTCCTAGCAGACTTTCCGGGGCTAGGGCAACTTGCGTACATGACCCGAAGGACTTGAGGAGGGGCGGGGACGGTGAGCTGGTTGATGGGATGTCGATTGTGGGCCGGTGTCGCGTCGGTGGCTGTGCTGCTGCTTGCTGCCTCATCGGTTGCAGCCCAGCAGGTTTACACGATCGCCAACTATCCTGTTGAAGCCACAGCCGACAACGCCGTTACGGCCAAAGAGCGGGCACTTGCCGATGGCCGGCAGGCAGCCTTGCGCTCGCTATTGAAGCGCATCGTACCGGCAACCGCCTACAAGCAACTGAAAGAAGCCAAGGCTGCGAAAGCGACCGACCTGATCGATGGCGTCGTCGTCCGCTCGGAGCGCAATTCATCCACCCAGTATCTGGCAAACCTCGATTTCTCCTTTCAT
>JAEYYQ010000434.1 GCA_023428365.1 Pseudomonadota bacterium
GGGGACAACGGCTGCGTTGCGTGACCACGGATTTTGACAGCGGCGCTGGACGGGCTATGTGGTTGCAGCGAGGGGCAAAGAGGGGATTTGCACCAAGTGTCGCGACCCAAGACCAGCCAGGCTGCAGCATCCGCGCCCGATGAGGCGACGGAGGACAGCGCCGTGGCCGTCCAACGCCTGGCGGCGGTGGCGGATGCGACGCCGTCCATGGCCCAGTATCTTGAGATCAAGGCGGCCAATGCCGACTGCATTCTCTGGTACCGGATGGGGGACTTCTACGAGCTGTTCTTCGAGGATGCCGTCGTGGCGTCCGCGGCCCTCGGGATCGTATTGACCAAACGTGGCAAGCACGGAGGGCAGGATATTCCGATGTGCGGCGTGCCCGTGCACCGGTCGGACGAATACCTGCAGCGCCTGATCCGTCAGGGCTATCGCGTAGCGGTGTGCGAACAACTCGAAGATCCGGCCGAAGCCCGCAAGCGCGGTTCGAAGGCCGTGGTGCGCCGCGATGTGGTGCGGCTGGTGACGCCGGGCACTCTAACCGAAGATGCTCTGCTCGATGCGAAATCGCGCAACTATCTGACGGCATTGCATATTGCGCCGCAAACCAAGGGCAATGACGACCCCACGATGGCCTTGGCCTCGTTGGATATTTCGACCGGCGAATTCGAGATCGGCGCCGTCACCGACGCGGACCTTCCTGGCGAACTCGTGCGTCTGCAACCTAGCGAAGTGATCGCTGCGGACGCCGTGCTCATCGACGCCCACATCAAGCGCTGGATTGAACTGGTCGGTGCGGCGGCAACTCCCGTCGCCGGGGCGACCTTCGACAGCATGGCCGGTGAGCGTACGCTGAAACTTCGGTTGGGCGTGACCGATCTGGCAGCGTTTGGCGACTTCTCGCGGATAGAGCTGGCTGCCGCCGCCGCGCTCCTCAAATATGTTGAACTGACCCAGATCGGCCGTCAGCCGGTGATCCGTCCGCCGCGCCGTACGGGAGCCGGGGCGGCGATGGCGATCGACGCTGCCACCCGGTCAAGTTTGGAAATCGTGCGGTCTACCTCAGGAAGCCGGCAGGGAAGTCTGCTCGATGCCGTGGATCGCACCGTGACAGGTCCGGGCGCGCGCGAGTTGGCCGCGCGGCTGGCAACGCCGTTGCGCGATCCGCGGGCGATCACGGCGCGGCTCGATGCGGTTGGCTATCTGCTGGAAGCCGACAGTCTGCGTGAACAGGTTCGTGCTGCGGTGAAGTCGGCACCGGATATCGCGCGGTCGGTATCGCGGCTGGCGTTACAGCGCGGCGGACCAACGGATCTAGGCGGTATTCGCGATGGATTGACGGCTGCTGCACTGCTCTCTGAGGTGCTGCGCCGTTCCGACAATGGCATCGGCCTGCCTGAGGAACTCTCTGGCATCCTGGCTCGGCTTTCAGCACCGGATGCCGCGCAGCTCCGCGCTGCTCTGGAAGCGGCTCTGGTTGAGGCTCCTCCACCGCACAGACGCGATGGCGGGTTCGTGCGCGAACAGTATCGCGCGGATCTGGACGAGGCGCGGCGGCTGAAGGAGGACAGCCGACAGGTGATGGCCGGCCTGGAGGCGCGGTACATCGCCGATGCAGGCCTGAAGTCGCTGAAAATCCGGCATAACAATCTGCTCGGCTACTACGTCGAGGTGCCTGCGAGTGCGGCGAAGCCTCTGATGACCGAGCCGCTGTCGGACGTGTTCCGGCATCGCCAGACACTGGCGAACGCCATGCGCTTCACCACGGTCGAGTTGGTCGAAACCGAAGGGCGGATTGCCTCGGCCGCTGAACGCGCGCTGGCCATCGAGCAGGAGGTATTTGTAGAGCTCGCCCGCTCGATTGCCGAATTGGAGCAAGACCTTGGTGGCATTGCTGCTGCCCTGGCCGAACTCGATAATTTCGCGGGACTGGCGCAACTCGCATTCGAGGAAGGCTACACGCGGCCCAAAATTACTGGCGGGCAGGAGTTCGAAATCCGCGGCGGGCGTCATCCTGTGGTCGAACAGGCATTGCGGCAGGCAAAAGCGGCGCCGTTTATCGAGAATGACTGTGTTCTCGGCAGCGACGATGGTTCTCGCGGACAAGACGGATCGACAGGCCGCATTTGGCTGGTCACTGGCCCGAACATGGCGGGTAAATCGACGTTCCTGCGCCAGAACGCTCTTATCGCGCTGATGGCTCAAACAGGTTCGTTCGTTCCCGCTCGGGAAGCCAACATCGGTGTCATTGATCGACTTTTCTCCCGCGTCGGCGCGGCCGACGATCTGGCACGCGGCCGTTCGACGTTCATGGTCGAGATGGTGGAGACAGCGGGCATCCTGAATCAGGCGACCGATCGATCGCTTGTCATCCTGGATGAAATCGGGCGTGGAACGGCGACGTTTGACGGCTTGTCGATTGCCTGGGCGACGGTCGAATATCTGCACAACGTCAATGGCTGCAGATCGTTGTTCGCCACGCACTATCATGAGCTGACCGAACTTGCGGGCCGCCTCGCCAATCTCACCAACGTCACCATGGATGTGAAGGAATGGCAGGACGACATCGTGTTCCTGCACAAAGTGAAACCCGGAGCCGCCGACCGGTCGTACGGTATTCAGGTCGCCAAGCTGGCAGGCCTCCCCGGTCCCGTCGTCAAGCGGGCGCGGGAAGTCCTGACGCGGCTTGAGAAGGCGGACCGGCGCAGCGGTGGGACCAACGGCTCGCTGTCGGATCTGCCGCTGTTTGCGCATGAGCCACCGGCCGAGCCCATCGCGGCAGGCCCAACGGATGTCGAAATCGCGCTTGACGATCTCCGGCCGGACGAGCTCAGTCCGCGCGCGGCCTTGGACGCGTTATATCATCTCAAGGACATGCGCGGAAAATCGCGTCCTCACTAGTTTGGCAATGGTACTCGGCGAGCCGATGGATATATCCAGCCTGACCAAAGCTCCGTACTTCGATCCTGTCGCGGCGCGGGACGAACTGGCGCGTCTGGCGCCGGAAAATGGAGGAGCGGGCAGAGGCGCGGTTGTCGAGTACTGCAAAGCGCTGATGAAGGACGCGCGGGAGGCGGCCGAAAAGCAGCTGATGGCCGACGGCAACGGACGGCGTTGTGCGGAAGGCCTCTCTCTCTTCCAGGACGAGCTGGTCCGTCTCGTCTTCGATTACACCGTTTCGCATGCCTACCGTGCCACCAATCCATCGGACGCCGAGCGCATGTCGATCATCGCGACGGGTGGATATGGCCGTGGGCTGATGGCGCCTGGATCGGACATCGATCTGCTCTTCCTGCTTGCCTACAAGCAGACGCCCTGGGGCGAGAGCGTGGTCGAGCACATGCTCTACATCCTCTGGGACTTGGGCCTGAAGGTCGGCCATGCGACGCGGACGGTTGATCAGTGCCTGAAGCTGGCTTTCTCCGATCACACCATTCTCACGGCCCTGCTCGACATGCGGTTGATCCTCGGGGATGCAGGATTGTTTGCGGAGCTTAAGCGTCGCTTCCGCGCTGAGGTCGTTGCTGGATCGGGGCGTCCCTTTGTCGATGCGAAGATGGCCGAGCGCGATGAACGCCACCGCAAGAGTGGGCAGAGCCGCTATCTCGTCGAGCCGAATGTGAAGGATGGCAAGGGCGGGCTGCGCGATCTTCACACGCTGCATTGGCTGGCTAAGTTCTTCCATGGTCACGACGTCGGCACGGATGCTGAGGGCGCAGGCGTGTTCCGGCCGTCAGAGGTCGCGACCTTCCGCAAATGCGTGTCGTTCCTGTGGAGCATCCGCTGTCATCTGCATTTCCTGACCGGACGAGCGGAAGAGCGTCTGACATTTGATCTGCAGGCCGCGATGGCCGAGCGTCTGGGATATCGCGCCCATGCGGGGCAGCGCGCCGTCGAACGCTTCATGAAGCACTACTTCCTCGTCGCGAAGGACGTTGGCGACCTGACCACCATCTTGTGCTCGGCGCTGGAAATTCAGCAGCTCATGTCCACGCCGCGGTTGAACAACCTGATCAATCCCGTCACCTGGGCGACGCGACGCAGAATTCGCCGCACGACGGATTTCCGTATCGATAACGAACGCCTGAACGTCGCCCATCCCGACGCGTTCAAGAACAACCCCGTCAATCTGATCCGCTATTTCGCGATCGCCGAAGAGACGAGCAGCTTCTTTCATCCGTCGGCAATTCGTTTGCTGCGCAGCTCGTTGCGTCTGATCGACGATCAATTGCGCCACGATCCCGAGGCCAACCGCATTTTTCTCAATCTGCTGACGTCGCCCAATCCCGAATCGACGCTGAGGCGTATGAACGAAGCGGGCGTGCTGGGCCGGTTCATTCCCGAGTTCGGGCATATCGTCGGCATGACTCAGTTCAACATGTACCATCACTTCACGGTGGACGAGCATTTGCTGCGGACGGTCGGTCAGGTCCGCGCGATCGAACGTGGCCAGCTTGCCGATACCCTTCCCCTGTCGACGGAAATCGTGCCGAGCATCCAGAATCGGCGGGCGCTGTTTGTGGCCGCGTTCCTGCACGATATCGGCAAGGGACACGTTGAGGACCACTCAATTCTGGGTGCGCGGATCGCGCGCCACCTGTGTCCGCGTTTCGGCCTGACGCCGACGGAAACCGAGACCGTCGTCTGGCTGGTCGAGAACCATCTGGTGATGAGCAATATCGCGCAGAGTCGCGATCTGTCCGATCCCAAGACGATCCGTGATTTCGCCGAAATCGTGCAGAGCCCGGAACGGCTCAAGCTGCTTCTGTTGCTGACCGTCGCCGATATCCGCGCGGTCGGGCCGGGCACGTGGAATGGCTGGAAGGGCCAGCTTCTTCGGCAGCTCTACTGGGAAACCGAACCGCTTGTCGCCGGCGGGCACACGCTTGCATCCCGTCGGGATCGGATTGCGGAA
>JAEYYQ010000506.1 GCA_023428365.1 Pseudomonadota bacterium
GGTCTGTGGATTGCATCAAACAGGTGTCGTTCTGCTGGAAGAGAATAGGCGGGACATGACCTTAAGAGGCCAGGGAGGGCAGTTCAAGGTTCGGCGGATGGCAGCGCTCTGAAGCGGCATCTGCTGATCAGCTTGACGGGAGCACAACGGCAATCTGCCACCCACGCCTAAGTCGATCTGGGATCATCGGAAAGGCGGACTTGGTTCTGATCCTCCCAGATGATTATCTTCAAGGCGGGCAGTACGCGGCAGTGTCGCTCCCGGAGGCGCTCGTGTGTTGAGCAACTGCTGCCCGGATCGGTCATACAGAATAATGTTCCCAGCATATTTTCCAGTAGACGTCGCGGTCGCGGCATCCCGAGCCATCGCCTCAAAGATGCCGATATCGTCCTGCTGAAGAAAGCGCGACTTAGCCAATATCTGGGCCACCTCAATGTAGCTTCTCAGTTCGCGGTCTATGGCCCGGGCGAGACTTTCAGCGTGGGCTGAGATTTCGTTTAGTTCCTGCTGACGTCGCTGTTCGATGTAGGAATGCAGTCCGTAGGCGCCGATCAGCACGAAGGGAAGGAGTGATGTCAGCGTCACGAACCCCAGCAACTTGGCAAGCGAAACATCTCTCTCCCTCAAGCTGGCCAAGTCTGATTTACTCCCTGGAAGCTCGGTGCCTTGACTGATTAACACGTCATATAAACAATCGATGCGGCGCTTGGATGCCAGTCGACCTCGCAAGCGCTCCGTTCCCCGGTTCCACCGGAACGGCATCAGCCGCGTCACCGCGGGTACAATCTCCGTGCTCCCATGGGTGGCAATGCTGGTCTTGTCGAGACTGACGAGACGATCTATGACCCGCGCCTCAACTCAATCTAAGGCTCAAACAAGAAAACACTAACTCAGTCCAGCTTGAGGTTGAGAGACCGGCAAGAGTTGAGATGGCTTCTAGGAAGGTCGCCGCATCGCATACAAACGAAGCTATCCGGGCCTATAAGCTAAGTCTTCTCCTTTAGCTTCAATTTCGTCGATATGATTTCCATGAAGCTGCGCACGTGATCTAGAACCTTTATGGCGTCGCTCGCATCATACTGCTCGCGTCCGTGCGCTATATGGTTGCGCCAAGCATGCTCGAAGAACTTGAATTCTAGGGCTGCTTCTCCGCAGCCTTCCAGCATTTCATGCTCTCGTTTCGCCGCAGCGCGGGTAAGGGGCTTGGTTCCTTTGGGAGGCCTGGCCAGCACTTCGCGCCTCGTACTGATAGCTTCCCGAATTTCCCCAATGATGTTTTGCCAAGTTGGTCGCTGCTTGGCGTGTTTTATCTTCAGCCGGTGAGCCAACAGGGGCAAGCCGCATTCGAGGATCATCATTGAATGGTAGATACTTGCGCGATCCTGACCGAGTGCATAGCAATCAACTGAGGCCAAAATATCAGACTTGGCAGACGGGAATGCTGTATAAACCGCCAACCAGTCCTCGGGTACGCGTCGCAGAAGCAATGCCCGATCGCGCGGGTAATGATAAAAGAAGTGATGGTCTAGTTCTGTTTTGATGGTCTCACGAATTGTCGCAATCTTGCTGGCGATTTTCGCCTGCGAGTATTCGCCAGCGTATTTCAATGTTGTTTCTAGAGATCGGATTTGGTCGTCGAGAACATAAGACTCTAGAGGGGCTACCAGCCGCTTAATTGCCTCTAATGTTTCGGTGATATTACGGACAATATTAATCCATTCGTCATTCGGCTGAAGCGCCATCATAGCATTGCGCATTAGGGGGCGGCGTACGCTCCCCTCCAACAACTCCAAGATGTGCAAATTGCTAATGAAACTGCCGACGCTGGTGTTGATCATGTCCCACAGGGCTCACAAGCCCGAAGGGAAGCAAATCTGGCGGCGACGGGCGAGGCGCAATCTGTTGCACAGCCTACCCTCGATCGCCTGGGTTGGACAAGATAGTGCTGAGCATGATGAGGGAAAAACAGGAACTAACGACGGATCGCATCGACGTTGCGGGGCTGGGACTAGAGATTACACATGAGGCAATCGTTAACATGAAACGAAGCCCGCGCCCGAGCATTTCCGTCGCAGCGCAAGGGAGGATACTGGATCAGAACCCAGCGGATCGTGGAGCTTGAGCGAACCATCCGTCGCGCCTGGTTGCTGCTCGGTGGCTGCAATGCCCCAAATACAGTGCTGGCGCTACTGCCGCAGCGGCCAACTGCTTGAAGCGGCTGATGGGCGGTTACGAAGCTAACCAGAAACTCCGCGCTTCCAATGCCGTTTCCTTCCACGACGTCTTTAACCCCGCCGACGAGAGACTTCGCGCCCACGCCTTCACCAGCGACGATGGAAAGTTTCTCGGCTTCTCGCGCGATCCGGCAGGCTCCGACCTGCCGCTGGGCACCGGCGTTTCGCGTTGGCAGCACTATGCGGCATTTGATCTCGGCGCGCACCGGAATACGCCACTGTGAACCAGGGCAAGGCCTCCGTGCCCGCGCTCGTGTGACGAGCACCAATAGTCGCAGAACTCTCGTGGACGTCTTAATAGGCTGCGTCGCCAAGAAGCTTATAACATTACCATGCGCTACTCTTGTCTCCGGGAGACACAAATGGTCGAACCTACACGTCTTGCTACGATCCTTCGCGATGACGATGTGCTGTTGGATTCGCCGCTCCGCACCAAGGCTGCGCTTCTTGCTGCCGCAGCAGTGCATCTTGGCCGATCGACGGGCATCGCCGACCACGTCCTTCTGAAAGCCTTGACGGACCGCGAAAAGCTTGGTTCGACAGCGATCGGCCGCGGAACCGCCGTTCCGCACGCGAGAATGGACGGCCTGGTTGCGCCTGCGGCGGTTTTCTTTCGGCTCTTACA
Organism: Pseudomonadota bacterium; assembly: GCA_023428365.1. Classification (GTDB taxonomy): domain Bacteria; phylum Pseudomonadota; class Alphaproteobacteria; order Rhizobiales; family Hyphomicrobiaceae; genus ZC4RG25. The sequence continues at coordinate 2,860 of JAEYYQ010000506.1, forward strand.
GCCGATCAGATTCGAGGCATCGGATAACGAGCCCGTTGATCTCGTGCTCGTCGTAGTCTGGCCCAGCGACAGGAAAAGCGGACTGCTCGTGACATTGGGAGCACTGTGCCGAACGCTGCGCGCAGATCCACTGTTGCAGGAGATCCGGCGCGCGTCGAGCCGCGAAAAAGTCCGGCAACTTCTCGGCTAGACATTGCCGCAAGTGACGTGAAGTTACGCTGGGAGCTAACAATGACATTTGCCGAGGGCGCAGCCGCGACGCTAAGCTAGGATATCTGCACACAGTAACCTCGACGACGTCCTGGTAGCCAGCGAGGCGTGGCGACCCGGCGTAGGCAGGGATTGGGTGACATCGGAGGATACGGTTGTAGGCGTCGGGCCGCTGCCGTCAAATGCGAAAGGTTGCCTGACGCGCATGTCGACCGACATCGTTCTGCTTACCAGCCTGGTCGTATTGCCGTTCGCGGTCAGCCTGCTGGCAGCATTTCTTCCGACCAATGCCCGAAATGTCGAAGCATGGCTCGCAGCGGGTGTTGCGTTGGCAGAGCTCGTCATCGCCGCCTGCTTTTTTCGACCCATCGCTCGAGGTACGGTCGTTCGCGCCGAATTCGAGTGGATGCCTCAGCAGGGGTTAAACTTCGTCCTGCGGCTTGACGGCTTCGCCTGGAGTTTTGTGGTTCTTGTCTGCGCGATCGGTCTGCTCGTGATCCTCTATGCGCGCTACTATATGTCTCCTGCAGATCCGGTGCCGCGGTTCTTTTCCTTTCTGCTGGGATTCATGGGCGCGATGCTCGGCATTGTCGTGTCCGGGAATCTGCTGCAGATTGTCTTCTTCTGGGAACTCACTAGTCTCTATTCGTTCCTCCTCATCTCCTATTGGCACCATAACCAGAGCGCCCGCGATGGAGCACGCATCACGTTGACGGTAACGGCGATGGGGGGTCTATCCCTGCTTGCGGGGATGCTCATTCTCGGCCAGATCGTGGGCAGTTACGACTTGGACGTGGTGCTCCGGTCAGCGGATACCGTCGTCGCCCACCGCCTATATCTGGTAACGCTCCTGCTGATCGCTATCGGTGTGCTAACGAAGAGCGCGCAGTTCCCCTTCCATTTCTGGCTGCCGCGTGCCATGGCAGCCCCTACACCCGTTTCGGCCTATCTGCATTCGGCGGCCATGGTCAAAGCGGGTGTTTTTCTGCTAGCTCGACTTTGGCCAGTGATGGCCGGACATGAATACTGGTTCTGGATTTTCACGCCTCTTGGCGCCGCAACACTGCTTCTCGGCGCTTTTCTGGCCCTCTTCCAGCAGGATCTCAAAGGTCTGCTTGCCTATTCGACGATGAGTCATCTCGGGCTGATCACGCTGCTACTCGGCCTCGGCAGCCCGTTGGCGGCAGTGGCGGCCATCTTCCACATCATGAACCATGCGACCTTCAAGGCCTCATTGTTCATGGCAGCAGGGATCATCGACCATGAGGCCGGGACTCGCGACATCCGCCGACTGGGTGGTCTCTATCACGCGATGCCGATCACGGCCATCCTGGCGATGGTGGCTGCCGCGGCGATGGCGGGCGTGCCGCTGTTAAACGGGTTCCTTTCCAAGGAGATGTTTTTTGCCGAGACGATCGAGATGCATATCGCCTCAGCACTGGATGATGCGCTGCCCTATCTCGCCACACTCGCCAGTATGTTCAGCGTGGCGTATTCGCTTCGCCTGATCCATCAGGTGTTTTTTGGTCCGCCAGCGGCAGATCTGCCGCGCGAGCCTCACGATCCCGTTGCTTGGATGCTGTTGCCGATCGGTTTCCTCGTGCTCACGTGCATTCTCGTTGGCATTGCGCCGCAGGCAACAGTCGGCGGTTTTCTCCACATTGCCGTACTGGCTGCTCTGGGCGAGGCGACCCCGGAGTACAGTTTGGCCGTGTGGCATGGCTTCACGCCGGCGTTGTGGATGAGTCTCCTTGCCATGATCGGCGGGGTCGCGATCTACGCGATCATGCAGCCCTATCTTTCAGGCAATATCGAAGGCGCACCGATCCTGCGCCGGCTGAAAGGGCAGCGCATTTTTGAGCGCGCCGTGGCGATCGTGTCGTGGCGTGGCGCGAAGCGGCTCGTGCAGTCATTGGGTTCGACCCGGCTCCAGCCGCAGGTCGTGCTTCTGCTTTGTGTCACGATGCTCGCCGCGATCTGGCCGCTACACAAGGGATTGATCGACGTTCGACTCCCGAGGCTGAATGAGATCGATATCAGTTTCCTGCTCGTCTGGATCGTCGGGTGCTTTTGTGCTTTGGGCGCCGCGCAACAAGCTAAGTTTCACCGGTTTGCGGCCGTGATCCTGATGGGCGGAGCCGGGCTTTCAGTCTGCGTGACCTTTGCGTGGGCCTCCGCGCCGGATCTGGCGCTGACCCAGTTGCTGGTCGAATTCGTGACCACCGTGCTACTGCTGCTCGGTCTGCGGTGGCTGCCGAACCGGCGGCCGGAGGCAAGCAGGCCTGCGAACATCGCCATTCTTGCACGGCGATTTCGCGATTTCGCGATCGCAGTCGTTGGTGGTGCGAGTATTGCGGCTCTGTCCTATGCAGTCATGTCGCGGCCCCAGGGTCACAGCATCTCAGGCAACTTTCTCGATAAAGCCTACACGGAAGGCGGAGGACGGAATGTGGTCAACGTTATTCTTGTCGATTTTAGAGGCTTCGATACGCTCGGCGAGATCACCGTCCTTGGGGTTGTCGCCATCTCTGTCTACGCCCTGCTCCGTCGCTTTCGCCCGGCACGTGACAGCGTGGTGCTACCGGAGCAGAAGCGTTTTCAGAACCTCTTCGATGTCGAGCACGGGATATCGAGCAAGACCCCGATCTCCGCACACTACATGATCGTTCCCGGCCTCATCATGCGGCTCCTGTTTCCGGTCGTCGCAATGATGGCGATGTTTCTGTTCTTACGCGGCCACGATCTACCGGGCGGCGGTTTCGTGGCCGGACTGACGTTTGCCATCGCCTTCATTCTTCAATACATGGCGGGAGGCGCGCGATGGGTGGAGGCACGGCTGACGGTGCTGCCGGTACGCTGGATAGGCTTTGGTCTGCTGGCGGCCGGAGGTACGGGCATCGGGGCAGCCTTCTTCGGCCGCCCTTTCCTCTCCTCCTCCTTCCAGTACGTGGACCTTCCGATTCTGGGTCGGTTGCCCATGGCCTCCGCCCTGTTGTTCGATCTTGGCGTCTTCGCTCTGGTTCTCGGAGCCCCTGTCCTGGTCCTCATCGCCCTTGCACATCAGTCGCTTCGTATCAGCCGCACCACCAGCAAGGCTACACAACGCGCGGAAGAAGCAATCTGATGGAGCTTGTTATCTCCATATCCATCGGCGTGCTTGCGGGATCGGGATTGTGGCTTCATTTACGTCCACGAACCTTCCAGGTGATCATCGGGCTGTCGCTGCTGTCGTACGCGGTCAACCTCTTTATCTTCGGCATGGGACGCCTGCGCGTTGGCGCACCGCCGGTTCTGGATCCGGCAGTTCCCGCCGATCTTGCGCACTATGCCGATCCGTTACCTCAGGCCCTCGTGCTGACCGCCATCGTCATCAACTTCGCGATGACGGCGCTGTTTCTTGTGGTCCTCCTCGCGGCGCGGGGACTTTCCGGCAGTGATCATGTCGATAGCGCGGAGCGGGGTCCGTGACCTTTTCCGACCATCTGATCATCGCGCCGATCATCATCCCGCTTTTTGCTGGCGGATTGATGCTGCTGCTCGACGGGCGCCGCCGCGAGACCATTGCCGCGATCAGCGTCCTTTCGACCTTAGCGCTGATTGCGGTTGCTATCGCACTCCTCGTCGCGATTACGAAAGAAGATTCCGCCAATGCGACTAGGGCCTACCTTCTCGGCAACTGGCCGGCAAGCTTCGGCATCGTTCTGGTCGCTGACCGGCTTGCAGCCCTGATGCTTTTGCTCACTGCAATACTCGGGTGTGCCGCATTGCTCTTCGCGCTGGCCTCCTGGCATCGCGTCGGCAACTACTTCCATCCACTGTTCCAGTTCCTTCTTATGGGGGTGAACGGCGCATTTCTGACGGGAGACCTGTTCAATCTCTTTGTCTTCTTCGAGGTTCTGCTTGCTGCGTCCTACGGATTGGCGCTCTATGGCTCGGGACGAGCGCGCGTCAGCGCAAGCCTCCATTACATTGTGGTCAATCTCGCGGCATCGACGCTGTTTCTCATTGGCGTTAGCCTGATCTACGGCACGGCCGGTACACTCAACATGGCGGCGCTCGCCGAGCTCATTGCCGCCCTCGATCCTTCCGATCGACGGCTACTGGAAATCGGAGCGGCTGTGCTCGGTGTTGCTTTTCTTGTGAAAGCCGCCGCCTGGCCGCTCGGTTTCTGGTTGCCGCCTCTGTATGCAGCGGCCAGTGCGCCGGTGGCGGCACTCTTCGCGATCATGACCAAGGTCGGCTTTTACGTCATTCTGCGGTTGGGATCGATAACGGCCGAGGCATCTGGCGGAGCGTCGATCTTCTTCGCCGAGGGCTGGCTATTCGGCATCGGTGTAGCGACGATATGCTTTGCGTCGATTGGGATGCTGGCATCGCAGGACTTGGGTCGTCTAGCGGGGTACAACGTGCTCGTATCATCCGGGACAATGCTGGCAGCAATCGGATTAGGCGGTGCAGAGATGGTCAGTGCAGCGCTGTTCTATCTTGTCAGCTCCACGCTGACGATTGCGGCGTTCTTCTTGCTCGTGGAGCTCGTGGAGCGCGGACGCACGCCGGCCGACGATGTCCTCGCCGTCACTCTAGAGTTCTACGGCGAGGAGGAAGAGGAAGATGCGAAAGAGGAGAATAAGGTTGGCATCGCAATCTCCGCGATCATGGGCATGCTCGGCATAGCCTTCCTGGCTTGCGCGCTGCTGCTCTCTGGCCTGCCGCCGCTGTCAGGTTTCATCGCAAAATTCGCTATTCTCAAGGGCCTCATCAACCAGTATTGGCTGACCGAAGGCGGCACCGTTTCCCTCCAAGGTTGGATATTCATTTTCGTCATTCTCGTTTCCGGACTGGCAACAATCGTCGCCCTCACACGGGCGGGGATACGAACGTTCTGGACATTCCCTGAGCGCGAACTGCCGCAGGTCCGCAGTATCGAACTGGGTGCCGTTGCCGTGCTTCTCTTCCTTTGCGCTGGCCTGACTGTCCAGGCTGGGCCCGTGATGCAATTCATGCAGATGACGGCCAGTGGACTTGAGTTGAATCGCCCCTACATCACCGCCGTGCAAGCCCAACCACGGATTACACCGAAACAGACGGAGCAGGCGCCATGAGGCGATGGCTACCATATCCTGTCATCACCGCGATGCTGCTGATCACTTGGCTGTTGCTTAATCAGAGCCTTGCTCCCGCACATGTCCTGCTCGGCAGTCTATTTGCCATTGCTGGATCGCAGATACTTGTGCGCCTTGAAGCGCCTCCGATGATCATCAGGCGACTGTGGATCATCTTACGGCTGGGCTTCGAGTTTTCGGTTGATATGGTGCGTTCGAATTTTCGCGTCGCCCGCTTGGTTCTCAAGGATAAGCGAGAGCGAACGCCCGGCTTCGTCCGCATTCAACTCACCGTACGCTCCCACTACAGCCTCACTGTTCTGGCGTGCATCATCACGGCGACGCCAGGAACGAGCTGGGTCACTTATGAGCCAGCAAGCAATGTCCTGATCATTCACGTTCTTGATCTCGTCGACGATGACGACTGGGGCAAGATCATCAAGGTACGCTACGAAGGCCTGTTGAAGGAGATCTTCGAATGAGCACTTCGATCCTGACCGTAGCACTGATGATATCCAAGAGTTTTCTGACGTTGGCGATGGCCGCCGCAGCCTTCCGTATCCTGCGAGGTCCGAGGGCACAGGACCGCGTATTGGGCATGGATACGCTTTACGTCAACGCTATGCTGCTCCTCCTGGT
>JAEYYQ010000615.1 GCA_023428365.1 Pseudomonadota bacterium
GCGACGACGCCGAGCGGCTGGCGCATCGAGTAGATGTCGATGTTGGGGCCGGCGCCCTCTGTGAATTCGCCCTTCATGAGATGCGGAATACCGCAGGCAAACTCGGCGACTTCAACGCCGCGCTGAACGTCGCCCTTGGCATCGGGAATGGTTTTGCCGTGCTCCCGGGCCAGGATGTCGGCAAGCTTGTCGATGTCACGCGCCACGAGGTCGACGAACTTCATCATCACGCGCGCGCGGCGCTGCGGATTGGTAGCGGCCCAGGCCGGTTGAGCAGCTTTCGCGTTTTCGACGACAGCGCGAATTTCAGCTTTGGTGGCCAGCGGGACTTTGGAGGCGACTTCGCCGGTCATCGGCCAGTAAACGTTGCCGAAACGGCCGCTGGTCCCCTTGACCCGCTTGCCGCCGATGAAATGATAAAGCTCTTCGGCCATGATGGCGTCTCTCCAGTGCCGGCTGTCGATGATTTGGTGGGCATCCTAGGCATCTGAAGTCCGCAACGCCAGTCGGAAGTCGCAAACTGCGGCACTGTCGCGAAGCACGCCCTGCGTGTTGCGCTGCGGTTCATCACGTACCCGGCCCCCCGTACCAAAGGCAAACTTGCGTCCGGGTGCATACGGATATTACATGGTCCAATAAAATAACATGCGTCACCGGAAAAACTGGGACGCGGGAGGGAGTGCCGGGAGATGAACGGGACAACTGCGTCTCGCGCGTCTGTTGTGGACTTCGACACCGTTCCGAAGCTGCTGCTTCGGAACGCGGAGCGGTTCAGCGCGCGGCCAGCCTATCGCGAGAAAGACCTTGGCATCTGGCAGACGTGGACATGGTCCGACGTCCGTGACGAAGTGCAGGCGCTCGCGCTTGGCCTTCATGCCCTTGGGCTCAAGCGTGGCGAGACGGTTGCCATCATCGGAGACAACCGGCCCCGTCTGTACTGGGCATTTGCTGCAGTGCAAAGCATCGGCGCCATCCCTGTTCCCATCTATCAGGACGCCGTGGCGTCCGAGATGGCCTACGTCCTCAGCCACGCCGAAGTCGCTTTCGCTGTCGTCGAGAACCAGGAACAGGTCGATAAGGTTCTTTCGATCTCGGACCAGGTGCCGACCCTGAGGCGGATCATCTACGAAGATCCGCGCGGGCTGAAGAAATATGATCACACGCGTCTGCACGGGTTTGAAGACGTCCAGGGTCTGGGCAAGCAGGAGCTCAAGGCAAAGCCAGAGGCCAAGCAATGGTGGCTAGAGCAAATCTCTCGTGGTAAGGGCTCGGATTCGAGTGTGATGCTTTACACCTCGGGCACGACCGGTCAGCCCAAGGGCGTGATCCTCAGCCACGAGAACCTGATCACGACAGCGGAAAACGCCAATCGGTTCGATAACCTGACGGAAACGGATGAGATCATCGCCTACCTGCCGATGGCCTGGGTTGGCGATCACATCTTCTCCTACGGTCAGGCCTATGCTGCAGGGTTTTGCGTCGCGTGTCCGGAAAGCCTTGAGACCGCGCTGGAAGACCGGCGCGAGATCGGCCCGACGTTCTTCTTTGGCCCTCCGCGCCGGTTTGAGGCTGGCCTGACAGACATCGTCGTGCGGATGCAGGACGCTGGCCGCTTCAAGCGCTGGATGTTCGACACGTTCATGGGCGTTGCCCGGCGCTGCGGTGAGCCGATCCTTGAGGGCAAGCCGGTCCCGTTCACGGATCGCGCTCTGTATTGGATTGGCGATAAGCTGGTCTATGCGCCGCTGCGCAATCGTCTCGGCCTCAGCCGCCTGAAGATCGGCTACACTGCCGGTGAAGCGATTGGACCGGAGATCTTTCGCTTCTACCGTTCGCTCGGCATCAATCTCAAACAGCTCTACGGTCAGACGGAAGCCACCGTCTACATCACGATGCAGCCGGATGGCGAAATCTACGCCGACACGGTTGGCCCGCCTGCACCGGGCGTCGATATCCGCATCGCTGACAGTGGTGAGGTGATGTTCCGTGGTCCCGGCGTGTTTCAGCGCTATCACAAGAATGAGGAAGCCACGGCCTCCACAAAGACACCGGATGGCTGGGTGCATTCCGGTGATGCGGGCTTCTTCGATACCCACGGCCATCTCGTTATCATCGACCGCGCAAAGGACGTCGGAAAACTCAATAACGGCGAGCTGTTTGCGCCAAAGTATCTGGAGAATAAGCTCAAGTTCTATCCGGAGGTGAAGGAGGTCGTCGCCTTCGGCAACGAACGCGATTACGTGACGATGTTCGTCAACATCGACCTCGTTTCAGTCGGCAGCTGGGCCGAGCGCAACAACGTCATTTACGGCAGCTATCAGGAGCTGGCCGCAAATTCCGATGTCTACGCGATGATCGAAAAGCGGCTGGATGAGATCAATCGTCAACTCGCGCAGGAGCCGCGGATGGCGGCCTCCCAGATCCGCCGCTTTCTCGTTCTGCCGAAAGAACTCGACGCCGACGATGGCGAGCTGACCCGAACGCAAAAAGTGCGCCGCTCCTTTATTGCGGATCGCTATGCGCCACTGATCCAGGCACTCTACGACGGGTCGTCGCGGGCCCATATCAAAACCGAAGTGACATTCGAAGACGGCCGTAAGGGCATGATCGAAGGTGACGTGCGTATCGTCGATATGCCGGTGCACCAACCGCAAGGCGCGGTGCTCAAGGAGGCGGCTGAATGAAAGCCGACGTTGCCGAACTGGATCGACCGGGGGTTCGTCCGAATGCGGAAGCGGACGTGCTGTTGGCCGTAGACGGGGTTTCGCTGTCGTTCGGTGGCGTCAAAGCGATCCGGAATGTTTCCTTCGACATCCGCAAGGGTGAAGTGCGCGCCATTATCGGCCCGAACGGCGCCGGCAAAACGTCGATGCTGAACGTCATCAACGGCTTCTATCATCCGCAGGAAGGGACCATCACCTACAAGGGCAAACGCCGGCAGCGTATGCGCCCGTATATCGCCGCCAGCCAGGGCATCGCGCGCACCTTTCAGAACGTGGCGCTGTTCAAGGGTATGTCGACGCTCGACAACATCATGACCGGTCGCACCTTGAAAATGCGCCGCGGTGTGCTGACCCAAGCTCTCTATTGGGGACCAGCTCAGAATGAAGAGATCCGGCACCGCGAGGTGGTTGAGCGGATCATCGACTTCCTCGAAATCCAGCACATCCGCAAGACACCTGTCGGCAAGCTGCCGTACGGCCTGCAAAAGCGCGTCGAGCTGGGGCGCGCGCTCGCAACAGAACCGGAGCTGCTGCTGCTGGATGAGCCGATGGCGGGCATGAACTTGGAGGAGAAGCAGGACATGAGCCGCTTCATTCTCGACGTGAATGACCAGCTCGGCACCACCATTGCACTGATTGAGCACGACATGGGCGTGGTGATGGATTTATCGGATCGCGTCGTCGTCCTCGACTACGGCACCAAGATTGCCGACGGCACGCCCGACGAAGTCCAGCGCAACCAAGCCGTGATTGCCGCCTATCTGGGAGTCGCGCATTGAGAACGAATTACGCAATTTCTGTAGCGCCTTCCTCTTCCGTCATGCCCGCGCAGGCGGGCATCCAGGTCACGTTTCCAGAGGCGATCTTGTCGGCGGTCATCGGGAAAGGTCATCCGGTAACGGCTACGTTTTACACGCGGAAAGATATCTGGATTCCCGCCTTCGCGGGAATGACGGGCAGTGGTCGCTGTTCCACTGCGAGGGACGCCCATGGATAGCCTCGGTCCATTCCTCGAAGTGCTGATCGGCGGGCTGTTGGCGGGCGTGCTTTACTCGCTCGTCGCGCTGGGCTTCGTGCTGATTTACAAAGCGTCCGGTGTGTTCAATTTTGCCCAGGGTGCGATGGTGCTTCTGGCGGGACTCGCACTGGTCCGTTCGCTCGATCTGCTTGTCGCCAAAGGGTTGCCGTTCGGTTTCGCGGTCATCGGCGCACTGCTGTTTGCCGGCGGTATCATGGCCATCACCGCCTGGCTGATCGAGCGCTACGTTCTCGGCCCACTTGTAAATCAGAATGAACTGACGCTGTTCATGTCAACGATCGGCGCGACCTTCATTATCGAAGGCGCGGCGCAGATGATTTTCGGATCGGATGTTTATCCGCTAAAGCTCTATCCCACTGATGCGTGGTTCGTCCTTGAGGGCCTGTTCCCCGGCGGCATCCTGATCAGCAAACTCGATGTCTGGGGCGGGTTGATTGCGGGCATTCTCGTGGCCGGATTGGCCTGTTTCTTCCAATGGACGAAGACCGGCCGCGCTCTGCGGGCCGTCGCTGATGATCATGCTGCCGCGCAGTCCGTGGGAATTCCGATCAGCTGGATCTGGTTCGTGGTCTGGCTTGTGGCAGGATTGGTTGCGCTGGTGGCAGCGACCGTCTGGGGCACGAAACTCG
>JAEYYQ010000622.1 GCA_023428365.1 Pseudomonadota bacterium
CGCCGGTCGTGCTCTTGCCGGATCCGGAGACACCCATCACCAGGATGACGCTCGGCAAATGCGGAAAACTCTCGCTGTCGTCGGCCATCAGCCTGACTTCCCTGGCTCCACGTGCCCGCCGAAGCCCTTCCGCATCGCCGACAGCACCTTCTCCGCGAACGTATGATCCTGCCGGGAGCGGAAGCGTGTGTAGAGTGCGGAAGTCAGCACTTCGGCTGGGACAGCTTCTTCGATGGCCGCCTGGACTGTCCAACGGCCTTCGCCGGAGTCATCCACATGGCCGGAAAATTCGGCGAGTTCCGGATCTTTTGCCAGAGCTTCCGCCGTCAGGTCGAGCAGCCATGATGTGACTACGCTTCCGCGACGCCAGACCTCTGCAACTTCAGCCACATCGATATCCAGACGATGCTCTGCAGGCAGGCGCTCGGAGGCCGCATGCCGCATGATGTCGAAGCCTTCCGCCATGGCCTGCATCATGCCGTATTCGATGCCGTTGTGGATCATCTTCACGAAGTGGCCCGAACCATTCGGTCCGGCGTGCAGGTAGCCCCGCTCGGTACGCTGGTCTCGGTGCTCGCGGCCCGGTGTGCGGGGAATGTCTCCCAGTCCTGGAGCCAACGCCGCGAAGATCGGGTCGAGACGCTCGACCACGGCTTTATCGCCGCCAATCATCAGGCAATAGCCGCGCTCCAGTCCCCAGACCCCGCCCGAGGTTCCGACATCAAGGTAGGAGATGCCCTTTTCGCCCAGCGCACGGGCCCGCGCGATATCGTCTTTCCAGAAGGTATTCCCGCCGTCGATGATCGTGTCGCCGGGTGAAAGGAGACTCGCGAGTTGATCGATGGCTGTCTGCGTCGCCTGACCGGCCGGCAGCATCACCCAGATGGCGCGCGGGGCATAGAGGGTTGAGACCATCGCGGCCATATCCGCCACCGCGACCGCACCGTCCTTGGCCAAAGCAGCGCCCGGAGCCGGATCGCGGTCCCAGACCACGCAGTCATGGCCCTGGCGTTTCAGCCGCCTGACGATATTGGCGCCCATACGCCCCAGACCGATCACGCCAAGCTGCATGTGTCCTCCCGGAAATGTTGTCGTTATCAGCGCGTGCCGAGATCCCAGTAGTCGCCCCGGAAATAGAGCAATGGCTGCGCCTCGGCTCGAACCCGGCCGTCGCGAACAGAGCCGATGAAGATCGTATGCGTGGCAAAACTGTGCTGCTCAGAAACACTGCAATCCAGGCTCGCCAGAGCATTCGAAAGAACAGGCGCGCCTGTCACCATCGTAGCCCATTCGCCCTGAAACCTGTCTTCGCCCGAAACGCCGGTGCGACCGGAGAACAGCGCCGCGACATCCTGCTGATCCGAGGCCAGCAGGTTGACGCTGAACGCACCGATCCGTCCGATTTCGTCATGAGCGCTGGCCGTACGGCGAACACACGCGAGAATGGTCGGGGGCTCATCGGAGAGCGAGCATACGGCCGTTGCCGTCAGTCCGCGCCGCGTCCCGGGTTCGCCAACAGCGATCACGGTCACGGCCCCGGCCTGATGGCGCATGATCGCGCGATACACCGCCCCTTCAATTGCCTGCATGTCTCAATCCGCCACTGATCTCCATGGCATTAGCACAAACCCCCGCCAACACCGAAGGCGAGGCCGGATCAGGGTTTAGAACGTCCTGCCAGCCATTTCTTCAAGTTCTCAGCCAGCGCGGATTGCCGCTTGCCCATCCGCTCGCCGGCCGGGTGGCTGCCGGATTTTCGGGGAGGCTTGGCTGCGGGCTCCGGCTCGCGCATCTGCGGTTTTGCGGGCTCGTCGTCCTGCATCACCCGGGCAACGTCGGTCAGAAACCGCGGGCCGTCATTCTTGGCCAGCCGCCCCGAGGCGCTGGCGGTGGCGTCGAGCAGCGGCTCCAGCCACTCCTGATCAGCCTTGGAGAAGTCGTGCAGCACGTAATGCACCACGACATCCTTTGAGCCGGGATGACCGATCCCCATTCTCACCCGCACATACTCATTGCCCAGGTGGGCGGTAATCGATCGCAAGCCGTTGTGTCCGGCATTGCCGCCGCCGGTTTTCACCTTCAGCTTGCCCGGCGCCAGATCGAGTTCGTCGTGGAAGACCACCAGGTCATCGAGATCGATCTTGAGAAACCGCATGGCCTCGCCGACCGATCGCCCGCTTTCGTTCATATAGGTGGACGGCTTCAGCAGGAGAACCCGCTCACCCGCGATCGTGCCCTCGGAGGTTTCACCCTGGAACCGGCGTTTCCACGCCGAAAAACCGTGTTTGTCGGCAATCCGCTCGACGGCCATGAAACCGATGTTGTGGCGGTTGCGCGCGTACATGTCGCCTATATTGCCGAGACCGACGAACAGTTTCATGCCTTGACCCCGGCCGCCTGGAGATACATTGCCGCTTCAGTGAACGCCGCCGTTATCGAATCACTCTCGACGCCCTGCAACCCCGCATCTACCGTTTGTCGATCCCGGGGCAAAGCGAGCACCGCACGACATGAGCATAGAGAACGA
>JAEYYQ010000017.1 GCA_023428365.1 Pseudomonadota bacterium
AGCCAGCCTCGCGTGCCGACGAGGCTTGCCGTCATCCTGCCACGGGTTGCGCTCTGGATGATGCGACACTGTGAGTCGAGCGGCAATCTCCGCCGCATGCGGGCTGCGAGCGAAACCTAAGTAGTCCTCGCACCATCGGCAAGATCGATTCTGATCGGAGGCGATCGCGCTTCGGCGTGTGCAGCGACCGCACCTGACTCAAGCTCCCACGGGCGCGTCTAGGAAAGCTAGGACGGCCTATGGCGTCTGAGTGATCGCGCGCTTATCGGTCTATTTACTCTTGTTTAGGAAGTTTGCGCACGACAGACTTCTTTGCACCGTAAAGGTCCTATTCTTTCGCGCTCAGCTCGCTGGTCGAGGGCGCCAACGTGGCGTTCTATGTCATCACGGGCGCAACACTTGTCTGGAATGGCCACCTTTACCGAGAGGCCGTCCGGAGACTGACAGCGGAGAAATCCAAGAATGAGCTGTTGGTGCGGGAATTGGGTCATCGGTCCAAGAACGGCTTGGCAGTGATATCGAGCATCGTCACGCAAAGTCTCCGTCACGACCCCGAGGGCTCGAAAAAAATCATCGGTCGGATAGCAGCGCTGAAGCAAGGTGAAGAAATTATGCTCGCGGCTGAAAGCACGCCGGTGTCGGTACGGGATTTACTCGCCCGTGAATTGTCTGTGTATGACGCAAACCGGCTCGCGCTGTCAGGACCAGCAATGATGGTCGCGGGTGACGTTGCAAAAACCCTCTGCATGGTCGTGCATGAGCTCGCAACCAATTGCATCAAGTACGGGGCTTTGTCGACGACTGACGGGAAGATCATCCTCACGTGGGAGTTCGGACCAACGCTGGCTTTTCTGAGATGGACTGAGGATGGCGTCCGGCGTCCCGTGACGGTTGGTAAAGCTGGATTTGGCACGTTCCTCGTTGAACGTTTGATCGCGCAACATAACGGTGAGGCTGAAATGGAGTACGGGCCTCGCGGGATCACTTGGAACATTACATTTCCGGCCCAGCAGCCTCCGGTAACGGAAGCGGTTTGCGCCGCAATCCTTCAAGACCAGACGCATTCACGCTAAGACATTGATATGGCGCCGAGATCAAGCCCCAGTTGATCTTACGGTGCGCTACTGCGTCACCGCCAGATGTTTCTTCTCAACCCCAATCCACACGTTCAATTTCGGTGGTCTGGAAATTTCCTTTTGGCGTGACGCGCGATTGCCGATAATCCCCGGCCGGAACATCGAGCGGTGTAGACGCGCCTCAACCGTCGCCGCTCGATTCATGGGGGGCAGACGTCATGCAGGAAAATTGTGCGGCTGCCACTGACGGTAAGGTCGTCCGGCGGACGCAGTTCCGAACCTTGATCGCCCTGACGATGCTGATCCTCGCCTCTCTGGGCGCGGGTGTTGCGGGATGGGCCGCAATCAAACAGCAGGCCTCTTCCAGTCTCGAGCGGCGATTGGCGCAAGCCCAGACCATGGAACTGTCGGACCGCCTGCAGTTTACCGAGCGCAGCCGCTCCGCAAGTTCCCTCCAGGCCCGTTTCGATCACAGCCTTGCCGACGCCCGCGCGCAGCGCGCGATGGCACGACACCAGAAGTCGGCTGATCCGGAACAAGCCAAACTCAGTGAACTCAATGCGCAGGAATCGCTGCTGCTCGCCAACGTGATGCGGCCCTTCCTCGAGTTCCTGCCAAACTTGATCGCAGAGGATCAAAGTCTCGACGAACGACGGCTGGGTCTCGTCGCTGCCGGAAACCTGCAGAGCCGCGGTTTTCAGGGGAGCTGGGTCGAAGACGATAAGGCAATCGCGGGATCGGCCGGTGGCCAGCGGTTGACGTTTCTCGAGAAGGAAAGAGCGAACCAATATGACGACCAGATCCTTGGTCTCGCCCTGGTCGTGATTGTCTTGGTGTTAGCGCTGGTCCTTCTGACGTTTGCGGATCTGAGCGGCAAACGCACGGCCTGGAGCTATGTGTTGTATCTCGCAGCGCTTGTTTGCGGCGCAGGCGGTATTGCCGCCGCGATCTCAATCGACGAGAGCCTCGTTGAGATCGTCAGCGGGATCACGGTCGCTTTCTGCCTGTTCGTCATGCTGGCCTATATGCTCGGATGGCTCAAGGCCCCAACCGGTCCGACCGAGCCATTGCAACCGCAGGGTATCGACTCGCAGGGCTTCGCCGGCAACTCACTGCAGATCACGGATGCGACCCCGGGCTTTTCGCGATTCTTGGTCATCGCAATTGCTTTGACCGCACTTATCAGCTCCCTGATCGGCTATTGGTACAGCGCTGCCGGAACCCGCGCGGATGATGCCTCGTATAGCGCTTACGCGCAGCAGATTGAGGTCGTGAAACGGTCGGGCCGTGCGAGCACCGCCGTGCTCGGAACATTCGATAGTATGGTCGACCTGTACGAGCGTCGGGTCCGGTGTCAGGCGGCGCACAATCGGACGGAATTAGCGCGCGACGGCAGGATTGCACTCGCGGCCGAGACCACGGTGATCAGTGAACAGCAGCAGTGCGATGGGCTCAATGCGGTTGAGGCCACCACTGCGCAGGCAAAGGCGCTGGCCGACCTCGACCGCCGATATGGACCGCAAGCCGATCCGCGATTCCCGCGGCGCCTTCAGGAGCATATAGCGAGCAGCACCACCAATGCCATGACCGCCGAAGCGCTGGCGCTGTGGGATGGATATGGTGAGCTTGGTGCATTCTGGAACAGCAAAACGACGTCGTTCCTTGCCTGCCTGACCATGGTGGCGATCTCGCTCTACGTTTTCGGCCAAGCACTGGCGATGGTGCAGCTCAAGGTCACTCGGGCGATGACGACCGTTGGTGTCGCCATGACACTCGGCGCGCTCGGTTGGTCGACCTATACGTGGCTGAAACCGTTCCCCATCGGCGCAGGACAGGAACTTGCCGACTGTGCGATTCCCGTGGGGCTGGAGAACGTCGCGGAGCGAGGCACGCCGGAGGCCGCAATGAAAGTCGCGGCACTCAACTACGCGATCGGCTCGCAGCGATTTCAGGTGGCGGAGGAGGAAGCGGAATACGCCGCAGCGATCGCTGCCCTCGAATGCGCCGTCGCGGCGCGGCCAAACCTGGCCTTGGCTCATCACGATCTGGCGGGCGCCAAGGCGGTGATCCAGTCGGCCCACAAGAATCAGGCGTTCTACAGTCTTCCGACACGTGAGCGGCTCGACGAGATCGAACGCAACTCGCGCACCAATGTCGAGATACAGAAGCGGCTTGGTTTGTCGCCGACCGGTTACGCGCTCAACTCACACGCAGTCGCGCTGTGGGGACTGGGCATTCGCGACGGCAATCTCGAAAACATCACCGCCGCGCTAGGATTGGTTAGGCAAGCGGTGGCGATCACCGAGATGCTGGAGGCAAACCGGATTCAAGTTTCACACGACGCATCGCGCAACCTTTATCCTTGGCTGTCGGTATTGCCGCTGCTCTATCTGAACGAAAGCCTGTTTCTGATCGCGCATGATCGTGTCGAGGAAGCGCGCGCGGTCGCCGAGAAGGCGCTCGCGCTCGGCGCCAGTCTTGACTGGACGATGGCCGGCACGATGTTTACGGCAACATCACTCCTCGACGTAAACTGTGAGCGCCTGCACTCCCCTGAGAGATGCAGCTCAATCAAGGCGGCTCTCAAGGCCTATCGGCGGGCTCTCATCGACGGGCGTTGGACGACAGCCAATGAAACACCCGTCGACAAGGTCGAGGCGCTCACCGTCTCAGTCTCGCCGTCGGATGTCTCGATCGCGGCGCGCATCGACGGCTTCGATCCCAGCACGCATCAACTGACGGCAATCTGGTCTATCCAGGATCCACAGTGGGCAGCACGCGACGCGCTCACGGCGATACTTCCCCAGGTAGGCGCGGGCGAGATTCAATCGTTATCCAACGACAGGCTCGGCTATCAGCGCAGCGTTCTCACCGCTTCCGGTTTCAAGCGATGCCTCCAGCCCGGCCACTATTCCGTGGAACTCGCCCTCGATGGACGTACGGCAGCGATTGGAACCGCCCAGCTGCGCAGTCCACCTATGAGCGCTGCACGATTCGAGGAACTCAATCTGGCCTTGTGTCATCCGGCAGCCTGGACGCGCTGGACGTCAGCGGCTAGCGCCTGGGGCCCAGAGCCCATGGCCGGCTTCCTGAATCAGAAGGGCAAACCGGCGGCATTTGTCTTCACGTTTTCTGTGCCCGAGGTTGCGCAGAGTGATACGCGCAACACTGCCGCCTATGCCCTCGATCGCGCGTTGCGGCTGCTGATGACCAAGGGCATTCTGTTGGGAAGCATCGAGGATCTGCACGCGAAGCTGCAAAGCTGCAGCAACGTTGGCGAAGGGGACATTGCACAGGCGGTGGCTCGTGCCGCGGACGGCCACATGCACGTCGCTCTTGTGCTCGCCGATGCGCTCGACGACATCGACGCCTGTATGATCGTGCAGTCAGTATCGATCATGCACCGCGCCTTGGAATAAGACGTCACATTTGCGCGGGTCAGGGCTGTTCGCGGTAATCCAGCATGCTCTGGCGAACGTCGGGCCCAACTTACTCGCGGACAGGTTGTTGCCCGAAATCACTGTTTCATTGAGGTAAAAAAAAAGACTGTTGCGATGTCGGATCGGTGCGGTTCCCGGCGTCCTTGTGGCAGAAGGCAGCGATTACTGGACAATTCAACCGAAGGGACACACACGCCATGCCCAAGAACACGATCTGCATATGGTATGACAAAGATGCCGAGGCGGCCGCACGCTTCTATGCGGAAGTCTTTCCCGACAGTGCTGTGACCGCCATCCACCGTGCGCCCAGTGATTATCCATCCGGCAAGGAAGGCGATGTCCTAACGGTCGATTTCACCGTGGCCGGCATTCCATGTCTCGGCCTCAACGGCGGCCCCGCCTTCAAACACACGGAAGCCTTCTCATTCCAGATCACCACGGACAATCAGGAAGAGACTGATCGCTATTGGAGCGCGATCATCGGCAACGGTGGCCAGGAAAGCGCCTGCGGCTGGTGCAAAGACCGGTGGGGCATCTCCTGGCAAATCACACCGCGCGTACTGACCGAAGCGTTAGCGGCTGGCGGCGGCGAAGCTAAGCGCGCGTTCGAGGCGATGATGGGAATGAAAAAGATCGATGTTGCCAGGATACAGGCAGCGCGACGCGGCTGACATTTCTCCCCGACAAACCAAGCGTCAGTAGCGTTTTTGCTCGGTGGCGGGACGACATTGACCGGCCCGCGCCACGCCTACCCAAGACTTCGATCCAAGGAGACGAGGGACGTGGCCCTGAGACTCGCGTTCCACGATTGTGCCTTGGAAGGAGCTGAAGCCGCTTTCGCTTAATCAGTTACGTGAGGCCGGTGCGCTGCCGTTCGAACGAGCGCGTACGGCGGCTTGGTAGCGACGCCAAGGCCAGCAACTTTATAAACGCGCATCGGCAGCGGCGTCCGAATAACAGCCAATGGGTTGTTTGGCGTTCGCTGGAATGGTCCGGTTGAACCGCGGGCCGTCTCTTTGGAGTTTCCGTCTATGCGGCCGGCGGCGGCTCCGGATGATCGTCATCCTTGTCGTTATCGGCCAGCAGTGCGGCAGGCCCGTACTTGGCGAGCGCGGCGTCGCGTGCCCGATGTTCGACATAGGCTGTGAGTTTTTCGGATGATCTCGACCCCGCACCGGCCATGGTGCATAGCGCGTCAATGATGATGTTGTTGATGTCCGCATCCGAATACTTCGCGGAGACGCTGTCGTAGATGCTGATCAGAATATCGGTCTCTTGAGGAGAAAATCCGGCCGAAGCAAGCCGTTGATGTGGGGTTCGCGGCATAAGTCGGTCCTCCGTGCGGCGGACGGCCTAAGCGCTGTCGACCGCTGCCGCCGCGGACCACTACGCACAGACCGACTGCCTGATAGATCCATGAGGGATCCACCCATTCCGTCCAATATGGTCAGAGTGGCGCTCACTTGCAACTGTGGCTGTGACCCGATGGTTTCCGGGGAATGACGACGCGGGGCGCGTTAGCACTGGCGCGCCGCTCATCCACGAATACCACGCTGGCCGACGGCCGGAGGTCTATTTGCAAATTGGCGGCACGTTGGTCTCCAGCATGATGCCTGCGTCAGTCGCGAATGTCGACCCACCCGTCGCCGTCACTATGGACCCCATGACGAATTCCCGAGGAGGAGGCTTTTTGAAAATCCAAATGGTGTTCACACCGCACTGGGATTCATCTTAATTTTTGATCGGCAGCTCAATCACTCCGTCGCCCTGCGATACGGAAGTTTTCACAACCTTACCTGTAATGGTGATCCTGCTTGCATCGCGGGGATCCTTTTTCTTTGCCGCTGTGGTCGAAAATCCCGCGCAGGCACTCATCAGCACGCAGAAAATGACTCGCATGGCGATCCTGCCTCTCAAATACTCTGGGATGTTGTTTGTGTACCGGCGACATTATCCGTGATCAGCTTTGTGAACCCAAGTTCAGGTGCATCAGGCACCAAAGCAATCCCCGACGAATCCTCCGTCTCTGGCTGCATGATGTGATCTGGGGATGGGACGTGCACACTAACCTGGCGGCGTCCTCCCGTATGCCGCGGCCGCACGATCAACTCACGCTCGCCGTCCTCGGCCTTCCGTACGAGAGGTGCGGCAGGTCCGGGAAAGATCGCCTGCAGCGGCACGATCTGTCCTGATTGTCGGGAGACGCCAAACAATCGCCGTTGCGGGTACGGGAGCAGAGATCCCCACGATCCTCCGTCAGTCTCGATATTCAAATGATGGAACTGGCTACATGAGCACAGCGTTTAATAAATGATCAAACGGAGGATAAAAATGCCAATTGTTTTGTGGCTGCTTGGCGTGCCGCTCAGTGTTGTGATTTTACTAGCATTAGTCGGCGCATTCTAAAGGGACGACTCTGTCGCGCATACTATTACAGACGAGGCACCGATGCGTGATTCATAGCTGCTTCGAGTGGCAAAATCTCTGGATAAAATCAGTGAAGAATAAGGAGTTTTGAGATGGCTGATACGATGCACAGGAAAGGTGATTTGTCCCCCGATGCGATCGCCATCGACGAAACATCGAGATTGGTTTCGTCCGATAAAGTTCAGGGAACGGAAGTTTATAACCCTGACGGCGAAAATATCGGATCAATTTATAACTTCATGGTCGACAAGCTCACAGGAAGAGTTGAGTACGCGGTGATGTCATTCGGCGGATTTCTCGGGATTGGTGAGCGATACTATCCGCTGCCTTGGCAGACTCTGAAGTACGATACCGAGCTGGGCGGTTTCGTCGTGAACGTTGACAAACAGATGCTGGAGCAGGCGCCGAACTACGCGGTCGACGAAACACCCTGGAGCGATCCCGCCTATGGCCGTGGCGTTCACGGTTATTACGGCATTCCTTACTATCTGTAATTCTGCCCAGCCTCAATCGGATGCTCTAGCCCTTGACGGTTCTCGCCAGGGGCTAGAGCACATGGTTACCATGGATCAGATCGAACGGATCGTCGAGTTCGTGTGCACGGAACGCATTTTCTGGCAGTTGCGGACCACCTATAGTCCGCTTCCTGTTGACGTAGTCGAGCGTGAATCCGGCATCGTGCAACGATTTAGCTTGGAACTGATCAATTCATCTATTGTTCTCTTAAAAAGTGCAATCGACGACACCTGCATTCGCGCAGAGCGGAGTATCGCAGAGCGGAGTATCAATGAGAGACAACATCTATTGTGGACCGGCGCCGGAGCCTTCAGGCCTCTGGAATAGCTGGAACATGGATGCACCTTTGCTACTCGCGCTGCTCACTCTGATGACTTGCATTTTCCTGACAAATCGAGCGGCACAGGCGCGTGTAGCGCTCGCTTGCGCGCTGGCAACCTTAGTAATCGCGTTCGTCTCGCCACTATGCGCCCTCGCCAGCGCCCTCTTCTCTGCCCGTGTCGCGCATCACGTTCTGCTAGTTGCTGTGTCAGCGCCTCTGCTGGTCTTGTCGGTGCCGAACTGGCGCTTTCCCCTGAAGACACCACTCGTCACGGTTGCGATTTTTCAAGCGCTTATCATCTGGCTGTGGCATGCGCCTTCACCGTACACCTGGGCCCTTTCGGGCACAGCATCATACTGGCTGATGGAAATCAGTCTGCTCGTCGTCGCGTTTTGGTTCTGGAGCGAGGTTTTATCGCCGAACACACGGTGTGGGGCCGCACTCGGAGCGCTTTTCGGTACGGTCGCTCAGATGGGACTTCTCGGCGCCATCCTGACCTTTGCCAGAACTCCGCTATATGACGTGCATGCTGGTGTCACGACCGTGTTTGGCCTCACGCAACTTGAAGATCAGCAACTCGCAGGTCTCATTATGTGGGCCCCGGCGGCCATCCCGTACCTTCTTGCTGCCGCGGTCATCCTGGCCAGGTTCCTGCCGCAAGAGCAGAGCGAGTTGCGGAGGCGCGATGCATGATCGCGCTGACCAAGTTCGTACATATTGCTGCAATCGCAATCTGGTCCGCGGGGCTGCTATCGCTGCCCACCATCTATCTGCAGCTTCAATACGTCAGAATGGGATTGCCGAACGTTGCGCCACACAGCGATCGCGTTCTTCGCCTTCAGCACGTCGCGCGATTGACATATGTCGGCATCGCCTCGCCGGCGGCATTTGTTGCGATCGCCAGCGGCACTCTTTTGATCTTCCAGCGCGGAATGGTTGCGCCCTGGTTTTCCCTCAAGCTCGCGCTCGTCTCAGCGTTGGTCATTATCCACACCATTACTGGAATTGCTCTGGTTAGATTATTCGATCGGTCCAGAACCTATTCCAGTTGGCGTTACGTGGCTGCCACCAGCTCGGTGATTTTGATTGCTGCCGCGATTATCACGCTGACGCTCGCCAAACCTACACTGACCGATGGGTTTCTCCCTGTAGCTCTGAGTAAACCGGGTGCGCTTAAGCCAATCGTGGAGAGCATCAATCCTTGGCAGAGACCATAAGGCCGATACCGTGATGGAAGATCAGCTTGCCACCATGCCAGCCAGCAAGTCCGGTCACGACAGTTGCGAGCATAGAAAGCAGTATGCCGTGAGGCAAGACAGCCGCTGGGTCGAGCAGACGCACGGACCAGTTAGCACCAGCCACAGCCAGCAGCAGCATCGCAGCAATGGCATGCGCCCAGCTCGCCGCACGATGGCGGATGCCGGGAACCAGCAGAAGTTCCAAGGTTCCGACAGCACCCGCCAGAACTCCGGTCACGAAAGCGAATCCCGCCGACCACAAACCGACGCGAACCCAGAACGGATCGGCAGTCCACCAGTAGAAAATGTCAACTCCCAACGTTGCGATCACGAGTGCGATCGGAAAGTGCACGCTCATGGCATGGATCGGATGTCCAGCGACTGCAACAGCCGAACTCACATCGAGTTGTTTCAGATCCGCGGTAATGGGATTCTCTTCCGGCTCTTCCGAACCGTCTTCGTCTTTGGCCGTCGTTTCGCTCATGCAGGCACCTCCCCCAGGATAAGACTAAAACAGTGTAAACCGTTCCCGGCACTTGCCATCGTCCCAGGACTATCCGGCTGTTCAGGGGAGCTCTCGACCTTATCGCCCGCCGGTCCTGTTGCCGCCTCGGTCGCGACCCTGTGGTGGGTGATGGCGGCTGCGGGCCTTGTGCTGCTGACTCTCATCATGGCGCTGTTTATGCTGGTGATGCTGCGGCCAGCCTTGGGCCGCACTCTAAGTCCGCGCTCATGGATCATCGGTGGAGGCTTGGCTCTCCCCATTCCGGTGCTTGTCCTCCTGCTTTCCTATTCGTTTGCACAAGGCGAACGTTTGCTTCTCGTCGGGGACGGCGCAGGCAATCCGATGCGCATCGAAGCCCGCTCGCGCATGTGGCAATGGGAGTTTTTCTATCTCGATCACCAAGGCTCTCCATCGACGATCGATACACTGCATATCCCCGTTGGAGTGCCCGTAGAAATCGTCGCAACGAGTGAGGACGTCATTCACAGCTTTTGGGTTCCCAGGCTCGCCGGCAAGGTGGACGCAACTCCAGGGCATGCGTCGCGACTGCGGCTTCTGGCCGATACCCCCGGCACCTACTACGGCGCGTGTGCCGAATTCTGCGGGTCCGGTCACACCGCTATGCTTTTCACGGTTCGTGCCCATGCGTCGGAGGAATTCAATCGCATTATCGAAGGTATTTCGACTCTATCCGGGCCACGGTCATGACCGTCCCACCGCAACCAAGTTCACCGATTAAGTTGCATAAGTCCCTTGCCGCGATATGGGATCCGGGAACGGGAATCCGATGCCTGGCCGCGGTCAATCATTCCGTTATCGGTCGCCGTTTCATTATCACCGCTTTTGTCTTTTTCGCGATTGGCGGTGGCCTCGGCATGCTGGTCAGGGCGCAGCTCGCGACGTCTGGCAGTGCGTTCATGAGCGCCGAACTCTACGCACAGATCTTCACCATGCACGGAACAATCATGATGTTCCTGTTCGCCATCCCATTCTTCGAGGGATTTGCGATCTACCTGCTGCCGAAAATTCTCGGGGCACGCGATTTCGCGTTTCCACGGCTCTCGGCCTACGGCTATTGGTGCTATCTGTTCGGTGGAACATTGCTGATCGCGGGCCTTCTGGCAGGCGTCGCGCCGGATTCCGGATGGTTCATGTATGTGCCGCTTTCCTCGCGCACCTACACCGCCGGCATCAACGCCGATCTCTGGCTGCTCGGCGTGACTTTCGTTGAGATCTCTGCACTTTGCGCAGCGGTCGAAATTGCCGTCAGTGTATTGAAGGTGCGCGCCCCTGGCATGTCACTGGATCGTATGCCGATCTTTGGCTGGTACATGCTGGCGGTCGCGATCATGATGTTGATCGGCTTCCCACCCCTGATCCTGGGATCAATTCTGCTCGAGGTTGAACGGGCGTTTGGGCTTCCGTTTTTTGACCCGACGCGTGGCGGCGATCCGCTGCTGTGGCAGCATCTGTTTTGGCTGTTTGGCCACCCCGAGGTGTACATTATCTTTCTGCCCGCGGCCGGGCTGGTGTCGACGATGATACCGGTCTTTGCAGGCCGGCCGCTGGTGGGCTACACAGCCGTCGTTGTTGCGGTCATCGCCATGGCGTTTCTGTCGTTCGGCCTGTGGGTCCACCACATGTACGCGACGGGCATTCCACATCTTGCGCAGAGCTTCTTTGCGGCGGCTAGCGTTTTGGTCGCGATACCGACTGCAATCCAGATCTTTGCCTGGCTTGCCACGCTCGCACATGGCAGGCCGCGGTTTTCCCTGCCGATGCTTTACATCTTCGGGATGTTCTTCGTGTTCGTGATCGGCGGTCTCACCGGCGTGATGCTTGCCGTGGTCCCCTTCAATCTCCAGGCTCACGATACGCACTTCGTCGTTGCTCACCTGCACTATGTACTAATTGGCGGCTTCGTCTTGCCGATGATGGGAGCCGCTTACTACTGGTTGCCACATGCAACCGGCCGTCGCCCCTCTCAATACATCTCGGTGCTCGCATTCTGGATCATTTTTGCGGGCTTCAATCTCACGTTCCTGGTCATGCATCTAACCGGGTTGATGGGAATGCCGCGCAGGTTCCATACCTACATGCCAGAGTTCGGCTGGGACACCCTCAATCTCCTGTCATCAGTGGGCAGCTTTATTATGGCCATCGGTTTCGCAATGGCTGCACTGGATCTACTGCTGCTCATGCGTTTTTCGCCACGGACTGGCCGCAACCCATGGAGAGCATCCACGCTCGAATGGGCGATGCCGATTCCGCCGACTTCGTACAATTTTGCCGCCCTTCCGATGATCGACCAGCGCGCAGACATGCTTGATCCGAACGTGCTGGCAGCTGATCTCGCCCGTGGATGCGGCTATCTTGGGTTCGCGCGCGAAGGACAGATGGAGACGCTTGGCGTCGACATGATCACAGGGCGCATCGATCAGGTGGTTCTCCTGCCCCGGCAGACGTATCTCCCACTGATCACCGCATTGACCACTGGAGCCTTTTTTCTGACGGTCCTGTTCAAGTTTTATTGGGCGTCTCTTTTCATGCTGGCAGCCGTTGTTGGTTGCTTTCTTTTTTGGACTAGAGACACGGGGCTGAAGAATGATACGGGCCCTGTTGACATCGGTCGCGGCGAATCGGTCCCGTATCACTCCGAAATCGCTGATGCCCCGTCCTGGTGGGCAATGGCGTTCACATTGTGGGCCGACGCCACTCTCTATGTCTCTTTGTTGTTCGGCGGTTTGTTCCTTTGGGTTTCGGCACCGAACTGGCCGCCTGCTCATTTACCTGCGCCGGATATTATGTTCTCCGTAATCGCCATTCTCGCGGCACTGGCAGCGACGACGGCCGGTCGGCAAGCGTTGCGTGCGGCGAGTGGGAATCCGTTGCGATATTTGCTCATCTGCTCAGGATGCCACAGTCTTGCGGTTGGCTTCATGCTCATGATCGCTCTGGCAATTCCAGGTGTAGCGGCTCATGCACTTTCAGCGACGGTCTTCGCCATTTTGATCTATCTGACTGCGCATCATGCGCTCGGCATCGTGTTTGCACTGTTTGGGGTCGCCCGTGTCAGAAGTCAGCGCGTTTCGTTGCTGCGTTCCCTCGATCTGCGCATCGGCCGACAGTGGCACGACTATTGCGCCGGCGCGTCGATGCTGGGGCTGCTATTTATTTCTGGTCTTATCGAGCTCGCCAATTCCGGAATCGCTCAATGAGGCACCCAGTGAAAGGAGTGTGGACGCTTGCTCTTGCCGGAGCAGGCTTCACAGTGTGGGCCACTATCTTTCTGGCCCTCTACGGAGCGCAAGCTGTCGGCTGCCGACTGGAGTGGTATCAAATAGATCTGATAAGCGCTCTCAGCGTGCAGCGAGCCGTGCAGATTGGTCTCTATATTGCGGCACTGGCGATGATGATCTTGCTCTATCGCTGGATACGCGATCAGGCTCGTGTCGAGGCGTCTAACCCGACTCGTGAGTTCTTGAAGAACGTAGCAGCCCAGGGCGGACTGGCTGCACTCGGGGCTGTCGTCTTCTGCTTTGCAGGGGTTCTCTGGCTGACGGCCTGTTGAATTGGAAACGACTCTACGAGATAAGTGATGCTTTATTGATTGCGACTATCGACGATTCCGACCGACGAGATCTTCCTCCTCCTCCAAACTGAAATACCTCTCAGTCAATTGGGGAATTCGGTCAAATATCCAGTCTGCCATCACGAGCTCTTGCTTCATCATATCCTGACAGACACGCGCGATATCAGGCTCTCCGCAGGCTTCGGCCGTAGAAGCCAACACACGGTATGATGACGCCTCAAAATGTTCGAATGCATTACTCGCGATGGCCTGTTTCAAGATCTCGTCGCTTGACATTGCATGCACGAAACTCTGGATATTCGCGCCGATGACCATGCTGGCGTCTTTCAGGGTCGAACTGTGTTCTCCCATTTGCCTCAAGCAGCTATCCACTTGCGCCTGTTGCTCCCGGCTTTCTTCGAGATGCTCTTTAAGCCCATGCAACATCTCCGGATACTCATCAAAACGACTGATCTGAGACTCCAGCAACGCTATTGAATGCCCTTCCATGGCGTGCACGTCTCGAAGCCAACTTATGAGAGTTTCTCTGGGATTCATGACACCTCCGGTTCGTTTCCTTCCAACCAACGATGCGAGATTGGAAACGTTCCGGGCGAGGCCGCCCTAAAATCGCACGCAGCGCCCGCAAGCAAAATCCGATTGCTCCGGCCCTTGGGTTGATTGAGGTTCGAACACTTTTTACAATGTAGTCATGCCAAAGTGAACGGGCGCACGCATCCTTGCAG
>JAEYYQ010000048.1 GCA_023428365.1 Pseudomonadota bacterium
CCGTGCGCGTCATGAAGGAAACCTCCTGCGGCGCAGTCAAACTCGAAGGCGGCAAGCGTATGGCGCCGACAATTCAGTTCCTGGTTGAGCGCGGAATTCCCGTGATGGCGCACGTCGGACTGACGCCGCAGGCGGTCAACACTCTCGGCGGTTTCAGAGCGCAAGGTCGCTCGACAGATCAGTGGCAAGAGATCGAGGAGGATGCGCGTGCGGTTTCCGATGCAGGCGCGTTTTCGGTCGTCCTGGAGGCGATTGCGGAACCGTTGGCCGCCAAGATCACGCGGGACATCCCGATTCCGACCATTGGCATTGGCGCGTCGGCAGCCTGCGACGGGCAGGTTCTTGTCATGGACGATATGCTTGGATTGACGCCGCGGGTGCCGAAATTCGTCAAGCGTTTCGGGGAGATAGGGCAGGCCATGGACCGCGCCTTCGCGGACTACGCCGCCGAGGTCAAGGCCCGGACCTTCCCTGGGCCGGCGCATGTTTACGACGTCAAGAATCCTGCCAAAGCAGCCAAAGGCTAGGTTTTTTCGCTTGGTTAATATCCGGTTTGGAACGGCTGTCAGCATCCGGCGGTTGCAGTTGATGGGAACGATCGATATAACCGAGCAATTCCCCATCTTTCACTCTCACTGACAGCTTCCGCCGGCGCACGCGGGGGCAGGAGGAGGCCCTTTATGAGCGACCGCAGGCCGTTGATGCCCAAATCCACCGCCGTGTGGCTGGTGGACAATACGGCGCTCTCCTTCGAACAGATCGCCGAATTTTGCGGGATGCATCTGCTGGAAGTGAAAGGCATCGCCGACGGAGACGTGGCCGCGGGTATCAAGGGGATGGACCCGGTATCTTCGGGTCAGCTGACCCGTGAAGAGATCAAGCGCGCCGAGGACGATCCCGACTACAGGCTGCGCCTTGCCGAACCGAAGCTGGAAATTCCACAGGTCAAGACCAAGCGCGGGCCGCGCTATACGCCGGTCTCACGTCGCCATGACCGCCCGAACGCCGTGCTCTGGCTGCTGCGTAATCATCCGGAGCTGAAGGATAGCCAGTTGATGCGGCTGGTGGGCACGACCAAGCCAACGATCGAGCAAATCCGCGAACGCACGCACTGGAACTCGGCGAACCTGGTGCCGCAGGATCCCGTGACGCTTGGGCTGTGCTCGCAAACCGATCTCGACGCCGAGGTCGGCAAGGCTGCCAAGCGCGTCGAGAAGGAGCGCAAAGCAGGCGGTTATGTCGAACCGGCTGGAACGCTGCTGTCCGTCTCTGAAACGTTGGCACGTCCGGGCGCCGCTGAAATCCTAGCGCCGCGGGAGCAGGATGCACCGCGTGAAGCGACCCCGGAAGAAGAAGAAGCACGCGTGCTGGCCAAGCTGCGCGGCATGACTGGCCCCGCACCGGCCGAGGAAGACGACGAGGACGGCGCGATGGCCGAGCAGGAACCTCAGTCCGACAAGGAATAAGAGGCGCATCAGCGCCTCTATCTCCCTATTCTAGCAGCGGAATGCCGGCGGCTGTCAGGCCTTGGGAACCGGCACGAAGTAGTTCAACGGCATGCGGCCGCCGTCTGCGAACACGGTGGTTCCCGTCACGTAGCTGGCTTCATTGCTGGCAAGCCAAGCCACAACGGCGGCGATTTCCGCAGGCTGGCCGACGCGGCCCATCGGCGTGCGCGACAGCACTTTGTTGCGCAGAGCCGCGTCCTTGACCACCTCGGCCAGAAGCGGCGTTTCAATCGAGCCCGGACCGACAGCGTTGACGCGAATGCCATGCCGGGCGAGCGAAATCGCCATCGATTTCGTAAGCTGCGCGACGCCACCCTTCGACACAGAATATGCGACGTGATCCGGCATTCCGAACCAGGCGTTGACCGAGCTCATGTTGACGATCGCGCCGCCAACCTGTCCGGCCTTGCCTTGTTCCACCATTTGCCGCGCAACGGCTTGGCCGCAGAGGAAGTATCCCTTCAGGTTGATCCGCATCACACGGTCGAACTCGGCTTCGTCGAGATCAAGGAAATCCGCATCGTCGACGACGCCGGCATTGTTGACGAGCACGTCGATGCGTCCGTAGTTCTCAAGCGCGCTGGCTACGAGATTGTGGACATCGAGCCGTTCCGCAACATCGCAGTTGTGATACGTGGCTTCGCCGCCAGCCGCTTTGATCGCGGCTACGGTCTTGGGTCCGAGATCATCATTGACGTCCGCGACCACGACCTTGGCGCCTTCCCGCGCAAGCCGTTCCGCGCACGCCCGACCGATGCCCTGGCTGGCACCGGTGACAATGGCCGTTTTTCCCTCAAGAAGCATGGCAATCCCTTGATCTTCCTACTCGCCGTAAGTGGCGGTTCGGAACGTAGGCGGAATTCGACGAAGCGGCAATGCGTTCCCAGGCATTCCTGGGTTACTGGCCTGGGTTACTGGCGGCGCAGCAGTTCGATCAGCTCCGGGGTCGGGTAGGAATCGGCTGGAAGCTTGAATTTAATCTGGGCTTGCTTCACGCCCGTGCGTGTTCCCGAGCCCATCTTGCCGTCGATCTCATCATCATAGAGACCGGTCCGGTGCAGGAGTTGCTGCAACTCACGAACGTTATCCATGCTGAACTCAGCAACTGGACCATTGCCCTTGCTGAGCGCCGGCGCCCCGGCAATGCGTGTTGCGAGATAGGCCGCCGTGGTGGCGTAGCTCAGTGCCTGGTTCCACTTCGTGAAGACGTGGAAATTCGGGTAGGCGAGAAAGGCCGGGCCATTGCGTCCCATCGGAAGCAGCAAGGAGGCAGGCAGGTCATTCCCCGTGA
The DNA here is from genome assembly GCA_023428365.1 of Pseudomonadota bacterium. GTDB lineage: Bacteria > Pseudomonadota > Alphaproteobacteria > Rhizobiales > Hyphomicrobiaceae > ZC4RG25. The sequence continues at coordinate 2,800 of JAEYYQ010000048.1, forward strand.
ACGGCTGGCCATCTCGCGCTGTGACGCCCCAGGCCGCCCATTTCGAGCGAGGATGTTGAATCGAAATATCCGCCTGCTCCCAGGGCAGGTTCGCCGGGACGCGCACTTCTTGCAGCCATGGTTGCCCTCGCTGCCAGCCGAGGCTTTGCATGAAGGCAGCACTCGAGCCGATCACGTCAGCGGGGCTGCGAAGCAGGTCGCGCTTGCCGTCACCATCGTAATCGACGGCGTAGTTCCAGTAGTGCCCGGGCAGGAATTGCGTCTGTCCGAGTTCACCCGCCCACGAGCCGATCATTTCGGAGGGCTTGAGGTCGCCGCGGTCGATGATCCGTAGCGCCGCCATCAGCTCGCCTCGGAACATCTCACCGCGGCGGCAGTCGTAGGCGAGCGTTGCCAGTGAGCGCAGCACGGGCAGTTTCCCCATACCGGCGCCGAAGTCGCTTTCCAGCGCCCAGAATGCGGCGATCGGCGCGGATGGAACGCCGTAATCCTTCTCGGCCCGTTGGAACGCTGTGCGGTGCCGCTCGATCGCGCTCGTGCCACTCTGGATGCGATTGTTCGTGGCGAGCTTGGCGACAACGCCGGTGAAGGTCTGGGAGAAAAAGCTCTGCCGGCGATCTCGTGACAGAATGCCTTGATCGAGCGTCATGCCGTCGAGCGCGGACGAGATCGTCGTCCGGGAAATGCCCTGCTTGGCAGCTTCCGCCCGGAAGTCCGCCATCCACTTGTCGAAGCTTCCGGTATTTTGGCAGGCTGTCTGTGCTGACCCAGGGGCCGCCGCTGCGAGCAGGCTTGCCACCGAAAGTACGGCGACGCGAACCATCGTGACGCGAGACATTTGACGGCCTTTCAATGGGTTGTGAGCCCATACTCATGCGGTGACTGATATTGATCGGTCAAGAGATTGTCCCAGCGGCACTCGCGCGCGCCGCTGGGGTGTGCCGACCTTGTAGAAACTACTTCTCAGCGAGTGCCTTCGGGCACTTCTCGGCAACGAACTCGTTGATTTCCTCGATCATATCGCCGTGGAAGACCCCAAAGGTGTCTTCGAGCTGCGCGGCAGTCCAGATTGCACCTCTGACAACGGCAGGGCCCTCGATAGATTTGAGGTTAAGCCAAGCCTTCTCCGCCTTGCCGTTCTTGAACGCGATCTTCGGCGCCAGCGAAATGTTGATGGCCGTGACTTCGGACTCGCGCTCGACCTCGCATTTCACCTGATGCGTGTCGAGTTCCAGGGAGTGCTCGGGTTTGGTGATGGCCCCGATGATGCTGTCACGCTTGGCCGCCAGTTCGACGGTGCAGCGAGCGTCGCCAAAGGCCCAGCTCAAACGCCGCTTGGACACGCCGTCCTTGATTTTCTCTGCCAGCCAGGTCTTCGAAATCGGGCAGCTCAAATCGTCCCCAGCGGCCTGCTTGTTGACGACGATGTCACATAGCCGCTTCTCACATGCCTTGAGCGCGTCCTTCTCACCAGCCGGCTGTTCAAGTGCCTGAGCCGGCCTCGCATCGAGAGCGACAGCCGCGATCGCCCCCATAACTACGGCTGCGGCAAAGCCCGCGAAAAAACAAACTCTGGTATCCCGCATCTCTTAAGCTCCCTCGAAGCTCGGTGCCAAATGGCTTCGCCAACCAGATCCGCTCTGGGCAGCGCTGCCCAGTGCCGCTGAATTGCGCTCGATTCTAGGCAGACATCTGTGTTTTATCGGCCTGTGCACAGGCTTGTGGCGGGAACCTTTGTGGCTGCAACCTGCAATAGTGCGTTTGCACACTTGATGCCGGCCGCTGGGTGGGATAGGTGCATTGTGCGCTAATGCAGCAAAACCGCCTAGCCGACGTGATTATGCGGATCGTGCGTCAGGTTTGGGCTGGCTTTGGGTGGAGAGAGCACGTGAGCATTGATGTTTCCGAAGGTCACCCGGACATGGACTATAAAGAACATGTCCAGACCTATAACGGCTTCCTGGTCGGGACGAAGTGGCTCGCCGGTCTGGTTATTGCCACTCTCGTGCTGATGGCGATTTTTCTGCTCTGAAGTTCACGATTGATGGCCGCCCTTTGCCAAGTCACGGCTGGGTGGCCTGATCCTCAAGATCACGGGCCTTCGCTGAATGGCCTTGGATTCACCCCGTCCGGCATTCTTTTTTCGAAAGACACCGGCCTAGTCGACGGAAGCGTCAATGGTTACCCTTGCCGTTACGGCTGAAGCAGCGGACGAGCCGCGCGTTGCAGTGTCGCCGGATACCGTCAAGAA
>JAEYYQ010000082.1 GCA_023428365.1 Pseudomonadota bacterium
ATCGACGTCGGATCCGGCGCCGAAAGATCCCTGATCCAGCCGAAGAACGGCGCGTGGCGCATGTCGATGGTGACGAACAGCACCTTGTACAGCGCGAAGAACACCGGAATCTGGATGAGGATCGGCAGACAGCCTGCCAGCGGATTGATCTTCTCGTTCTTGTAGAGCGCCATCAGCTCCTGCTGCTGGCGCATCTTATAGTCCTTGTAGCGATCGCGAATCCGCTCCATCTCGGGCTGGAGCTTCTTCATCTTTGCCATCGACTCGTAGGACTTGTTGGCGAGCGGGAAGAAAGCGGCCTTGACGATGACCGTCACCGCCAGGATCGCGAGGCCGAAGTTGCCAAGCAGCCCGTAGAGCCACTCGATCAGCCAGAACAGCGGCTTGGTGATGAAGTAGAACCAGCCCCAATCGATCAACAGGTCGAATTGCAGGATGTTGAGGTTATCGGCATAGCTCTGCACCAGCGAGACCTTACGGGCACCGGCAAAGAACTTTCCTTCCGTTTCCGCGCTGGCACCGGCCGCAACAATGGTCGCCGGCAGCAGATAATCGGTCTGATAGGACTCGATCTGCGTATCGGTCCGCTTGTTGCCCGTCATCGTGCCGCGATATTCGACGGACTGGTTCGGAATCAGCGTCGCGGCCCAGTATTTATCAGTAATACCGAGCCAGCCACCTACCGCCTTGTCGACTGTCTTGCCGCCATCGTCGAGCGCTTTGGCGTAGGTGATCTCTGTAAAACCACCCTGTCCCAGAACACCGATCAGGCCTTCATGCAGAATGAAGAACCCCTGGATGTGCGGGGTGCCTTCGCGCCGCAGACGGGCATACGGAAACAAGGTCACGTCGCCAGCCGACTTGTTGTCGACCGCGTCCTTGACCGTGAACATATAGTTGTCGTCGATCGAGATCGTCCGGCGGAACGTCAGGCCCTGGCCATTGTCCCACACCAGTGTGATCGGGGTCTGCGGGGTGAGGGTGCCGCTGCCTTCCATCTGCCACACCGTCTCACGATCAGGCAGACGAGCGCTGGAGCCGGGAGGCGCCACCCAACCATATTCGGCGAAATAGGCGTTCGGGCCCTCAGCCGGCGACAGCAGAATGACATTCGGGCTGTTGGGATCAACCGTCTCGCGATACCGCTTCAAAACCAGATCGTCGATGCGGCCGCCCTTGAGAGCAATCGATCCGCCCACCGCCGGCGTATCGATAGCGACGCGCGGTGAGGCTGCAAGCGCTGCTGCACGCGTTGGCGCAAGACCGCCAGGCCCAACAGCAGCGCCCGGCGCGGTCACGCCGCCCGGGGTCGGAACGCCCGTGGTTTCTGCACCCGGAGCTGGGACACCCGATGGGCTTGTCGTCTGCTGCTGCGTCTGCCGACGAGCCTGCTCCTCCTGCATCTTGGGAGAGGCGTAAAACATCTGCCAACCCAGCAGGACGACGATCGAGAGAACGATCGCGATCAGCAGGTTTTTCTGATTGTCTGGCTGGGTCATTACCGCCTCGGCTCGTCCCCGGATTTCAGTTGCCTGGGATACGTAGGAAAGTCTGGCGGCGTGTTTGCCGCTTTTTCACGCCGCAGGAAAGGGGCAGCAGGTCGCGGCCGGCACATTACACGCAACGTTCGGGTTTGCTGCGGTCCTTCACACGATGGACGCGGGACAACGCCAGCAACAAATCCGCCTTCAAATCTGAATAGCATTGATTGATCGCTGGCGGCCGGGCGATCACCACATAGTCGAAACCAGTGCGCGCCTGCGGCAGGAGTTCGCGGACGGCTTCCTTGAAACGCCGACGCACGCGATTGCGCACCACCGCATTGCCAATCTTCTTGGTCACCGTGAAGCCGAAACGCGCCGATCCGGCCTGCTCGCCGCCTGTATCGGGGCTGGCAACACGCAACTTCGCTTCGAGAACCAGTGCGGGCGTGCTCCACCTCAAGCCCCCTCTGACTCGAAGAAACTCTGCGCGCCGTCTGAGTGTCATCAGCTCCACGCCGCGCTCCTATCCGGAGCCTGGAGCCCTTTTTGAGCGCCTGACGCGGCAACTCGATCAGGCTGACAGGCGCTTACGGCCCTTCGCGCGGCGACGGGCGAGCACGCGAGTTCCACCTACCGTCTGCATGCGTTTACGGAAACCATGGCGGCGCTTGCGGACAAGCCGGCTCGGCTGATATGTGCGCTTCACTTTACTATCTCCGAATCATAGCGGACCACGAGAACAGCCAATCCAGGCGGTGGTTGAAAAAGCCACCCCCTACACGTCGCGATAAGCCTCGCAACGGCCTGCCCTCGCGTTCACGAATTGGGTCGGGAGCTTATACGGGCAGGCCGGAACCAAGTCAATTGCGAGGCCAAGGGAAGTCCGAAGCGCTTTGAGCGACCGCTTTTCAACAGTTATCGCCCCCCTTCACGTGTGCTTGAGACCTAGTTTCCTTTTTATCTCGAACCGAGCATTTACTGGTGGTCGTCACCGAAAGGTAGACGACTGGACGCGCGCCTCCCGTTAAGATTGTTTGAAACGTCCATGCGCGCGGATTGCGGGCATCCTGCTCGCGGGCTTCGGAACGATTGCCATGACAGGCGGCGACAGTCGCAGATCTGGTTTTGGGATACGGCGCTGGCTTCCGGTTGCCGTGCTGGTTGCATTGATGGGACTAGCCTACGGGCTGGGCCTCCACAAAGAGCTCACGCTGAAGACAATCGGTCTGAACTACAAATACATGATGGCGTACATCGACGCCCATTTCGTAGAGGCTCTGCTCCTTTATACGGTCGGATACGTCCTTGTCGTCGCGCTGTCCCTGCCAGGCGCCTTGGTCATGACGCTCTCCGGCGGGCTCCTGTTCGGCTGGAAAGTTGCCGCCCCCGCGACCGTGATCGCCGCAACAATCGGGGCGACCATCGTCTTTTTAGTTGCACGCTCATCCTGCGGCGAGGCACTCGCGGCCAGAGCCGGTCCATGGCTCGGCAAGCTGCGTGACGGGTTCAAGGAGAACGCGCTGAGCTATCTCCTGTTTTTGCGTCTGGTTCCGGTGTTTCCCTTCGTTGTCGTCAATCTGGCACCGGCATTGCTCGGTGTACCGCTGCACACCTACCTGATCGGGACATTCCTCGGCATCATTCCGGGCACGGTTGCATTTACCGTTGCCGGCGCCGGACTTGGAAGCGTGATCGACGCGCAGAACGTGGCCTATAAGGCTTGTCTCGCTCGGATGGCCGCGAATCCAGATATTGTCTGTTCCTACCACATCAAGACGCATGCGCTCCTGACCCCGGAGGTCATCGCTGCGTTTGTGCTTTTGGGCGTCGTGGCGCTTATTCCCGTGGCGGTCAAGAAATGGAGCAAACGAGATGCAGCGGCACAATCCAAATGGCGGCAGCCATGACGCCGCCCCCTCGTCCGCCAGCAAAACCGATGTCATCGAAACCGACATCTGCGTGATCGGCGCCGGATCGGGCGGATTGTCGGTTGCAGCAGCCGCAGCAGCCTTCGGGCGCAGCGTGGTGCTGATCGAAAAACACAAGATGGGCGGCGATTGCCTCAACTATGGCTGCGTGCCGTCAAAGGCGCTCATCGCTGCCAGCCGACGCGCGCATATCATGCGCAGCAGCGCACCGTTCGGCCTTGCACCAGTCTCACCCGACGTCGACTGGAAGGCTGTGCGCGATCACGTGCGTCATACGATCGATGCGATTGCACCCACGGATTCCGTGGAGCGTTTCACAGGGCTCGGGGTACGCGTGCTGCAGGCTCCGGCCCGCTTCATCGACAAGCGGACCGTCCAGGCGGGCGAGCATCGGATTCGTGCGCGCCGTTTCGTCATCGCGACCGGCTCGTCTCCTGCGGTGCCAGCGATCCCGGGCCTCGATCAGATCTCCTATTTCATAAACGAGACGATCTTCGACAACGCAGAGCCCATAGGCCATCTGATCGTCGTCGGGGGCGGGCCGGTCGGCCTGGAATTGGCGCAGGCCTATCTGCGGCTCGGCGCGAAGGTGACCGTGTTGGAGGCAGGCAAGGCACTCAGCAAAGCCGACCCCGAACTCTCGGTGTTGTTGCTCAAGGCGCTTCGCGACGACGGACTGATCATCCAGGAGGGCGCAACGGTCGATCGGTTCGAGGGAAACCCAGGTGAAATTCGGGCCACCTACACGATTGATGGCAAAAGCCGGACGATCGAGGGCACCCATGTGCTCATCGCGACCGGGCGCGTCGCCAACGTGGATGGGCTCAATCTTGAGGCTGCGCGGGTAAAATTCGACAAAAAAGGCATCTCCGTCAGCAGAGGCCTGGTGACTTCGAACCGCCGTGTCTACGCCATCGGCGACTGTATTGGTGGGCCCCAGTTCACCCACGTCGCCAACTATCAGGCCGGCATCGTTATCCGTCGCGCCCTGTTCCGTTTGCCGGCCACGGTCGACAACGGCGTCATCCCGTGGGTCACGTTCACGGATCCCGAATATGCCCACGTCGGTCTCACCGAGGACGAAGCGCGACGCGTGATGATGGGTGTTCGCGTCGTACGCTGGCCGTATCACGAGAACGATCGCGCCCAAGCCGAACGTGCGACTTATGGTCTGGTCAAGGCCATCACCGACAAAAAGGGCCGCATCGTCGGCGCCAGTATTGTTGGCGAACAGGCAGGCGAATTGATCCAGATGTGGTCGCTGGCGATCGCGAAAAAGATGAAAATCAAGGCCATGACCGATTGGATATCCCCCTATCCAACATTTTCAGAGATCAACAAGCGCGCTGCGATCCGCTATTATGCATCGGCGGCCAGCAACCCCATGGTGCGTAAAGTGGTTTCGTTGCTGGCGAAGCTTGGTTGAAGCTCAGAAAGCCGGCGCGAGGAGTGTGTGCCGCAAGACTCGGCTCCGTTAAATGACAATGGCGGCATCCCACAAGGGGACGCCGGTCGCGAACGCACGTCCGTGGGCGTTGCCGAAAGCGTGCGTCTTGGTCTGCCGTGGAAGCTGCTGTGTCTGACCGCGCTGTTCGTCATGCTGGCCGAAGTGTTGATCTTCGTCCCCTCGATCGCCAACTTTCGCGTGGTTTGGCTGACCGATCGCCTGACGGCGGCCAGATTGGCATCGCTCGCGGCTGAGGCAGCACCCGGCGGTGTTGTCCCGCCAGCGGTGCGCAGCGAACTCCTGAATAC
>JAEYYQ010000088.1 GCA_023428365.1 Pseudomonadota bacterium
TTCTGCTGATGCTTCAGCAACGCTCCATGGCGCAGATGATCGAGCGCCAGCTCACGCACCGGGCGGCAGCGCGGTCCGTATCGGGCATGGCTGCGGTTCTGGCGCACGAAATCAAGAACCCGCTGTCTGGGATTCGTGGCGCCGCTCAGTTGATCGAGCCTGCGCTGAGTGATGCGGACCGGGCCTTGGCGCAGCTGATCTGCAAGGAAACCGACCGCATCCGAAATCTGGTCGACCGGATGGAGGTGTTCGGCGATGAGCGTCCGATCGCCAAGGAGCCGGTCAACATCCACGACGTCCTCGATCATGTCCGCCGCATCGCAGAACCAGGTTTCGCCAGCGGGATCAAAATTATCGAGCGCTATGACCCGTCTCTGCCACCGGTGCCTGCAAACCGCGACAAGCTCGTGCAGGCGTTCTTGAACCTCGTGAAGAACAGCGTCGAGGCTGTCCATGAAGGCAACGAGCCCGGCCGCGTGGTGCTGACGACGGCGTTCCGTCCGGGCGTCAGACTATCGGTTCCAGGCAGCAGCGCGCGCGTCAGCCTGCCATTGATGATCGAAGTCGAGGACAACGGTCCCGGCGTACCCGATCATCTGAAGCCGCATCTGTTCGATGCGTTCGTCACCACCAAGCGGACCGGCTCGGGTCTTGGCTTGGCCCTGGTCGCCAAGATCATCGGCGATCACGGCGGCATCATCGAATGCGAATCCGAACCCAAGAAGACCATCTTCCGCGTCCTCCTGCCGATGCAGGACATCCGTCTCCCGAACAGGTCAGAAGGTTAGCTCATGGCCCGCGGCACTATTCTCATTGCTGACGACGACAGCGCCATTCGCACGGTGCTCAATCAGGCACTGGCACGCGCCGGATATGCGCCGCGCGCAACGGGCAACGCCGCCACTTTGTGGCGCTGGGTCAGTCAAGGCGAAGGCGACGTGATTGTCACCGATGTGGTGATGCCAGATGAAAATGCCTTCGAACTGATCCCGCGCATCAAGAAGCTCCGGCCCGAACTCCCCATCATCGTGATGAGCGCGCAGAACACGCTGATGACCGCGCTGACGGCAGCGGAGAAGGGCGCCTACGAGTATCTCCCGAAACCATTCGATCTGAACGAGCTGGTCAGCGTCGTCGGGCGTGCGCTGGCTGAGCCTGGAAAACGCGTGCTACGGAATTCCGCCGAAGCCGAAGGTGAGGAACTCCCGCTGATCGGCCGCTCGCCCGCGATGCAGGAAATCTACCGGGTGCTCGCCCGTCTCACCCAGTCGGATCTGACAGTGATGATCTCCGGCGAGTCGGGCACCGGTAAGGAGCTGGTCGCGCGCGTTCTGCACGACTACGGCCGCCGTCGCAGCGGCCCGTTCGTTGCGATCAACATGGCCGCCATTCCGCGAGAGCTGATCGAGAGCGAATTATTCGGCCACGAGAAGGGCGCCTTCACCGGCGCGCAAACACGGACGCAGGGGCGCTTTGAACAGGCCGAGGGCGGAACGCTGTTCCTTGACGAGATCGGCGATATGCCGATGGAAGCGCAGACGCGTCTGCTCCGCGTTCTCCAGGAAGGCGAATATACAACTGTTGGCGGCCGCAGCCCCTTGCGCACTAACGTCCGCATCATCGCGGCAACCCACCGTGAACTGAAGAGCCAGATCCAGCAGGGCTTATTCCGCGAAGACCTGTTCTACCGTCTGAACGTCGTACCGTTGCGACTGCCGCCGCTTCGCGAGCGACTGGAGGACGTCGGAGATCTCGTCCGTCACTTCCTGCGCGGACTGGGGCGCAACGGTCAGGGGCAGAAAGCGATCGAGACGGCTGCACTCGAGCGCCTCAAGCGGCACACGTGGCCGGGCAACGTGCGCGAGCTCGAAAACCTCGTCAGACGTCTGACGGCGCTCTATCCGCAAGACACCATCACGGCGGACATCGTTGATACCGAACTTGGCGAGGCCATGATGCCGCGCATCGACGATGAACGCACCGAAGCGGCAACGCTGTCAGAGCTGGTTGAAGGACACCTAGGCCGCTACTTCGCCCGCTTCGGCCGCGAACTGCCGCCGCCCGGCCTTTATGACCGTATCATCCGCGAGGTCGAGCAGCCGCTTCTCGCCGCAGCCCTCGCTGCCACCCGCGGCAACCAGATCCGCGCCGCCGAATTGCTTGGCCTCAATCGCAATACGCTGCGCAGCCGGATTCGAGCTCTCGACATTCAGGTCTTCAAGTCTCCCGGCGGGTAGGCTATACGCACGCTCCCCAGGCGCGGCTCGCTCTTCCTTTTGTCTCCGCAACCGAGGTCTCGGTGAAGTCTACGCTTCGCCGAAATCGACGGTGCGCTCGGGTTTATCGCGCCGCTGCATCCACAGGCACCGAGCGGGATCGTTCCTTTTCGGCTTCGTCGGGGGAGTTCAACTTGACATGGGATGCCCCCTCTAGGTATCGATGTTCATGTCGCGAAAATGTCACAGTTAGGCGCTTTTGTGTGTTCACTGCGCGCCACCGTGCATTCGATCGTGTGACCCGAGTACGACGCGGTGCGTTGACGTAACAGGGCGACCAGCGGAGCAGACCAACCGCTCGCGACAGTTCGAGGAGAGACTGCATTTATGGTGGCTGCTGATCCCACTCCGGACACGGATGGCACCCTCGACGAGGACCGGCTGCCGTTCCCCGAGGCCAACCGCCTGGGATTCTGGATTGGACTGGTGATCGTCGTTCTGTCGATCGTCTCCGGTCTGGCCACCTATTTCATTCTGACCGGCCTGACCCCGATCGTGCCTCGCGACGAGATCGTGGTCGTGGTGCTGTTTACGAATGTTCTGCTGATCGTGGCGATGATCGCCGTGATCGCATGGCAGGCGGTTGGGTTGGCGCGCGCATGGCGAGCGCGTGTCGCCGGCGCCCGGCTGCATGTGCGGATCGTTCTGCTGTTCAGCATCATCGCGGCTCTGCCGGCGATCCTGCTCGCGGTCGCGGCAACGACAACCTTCTCCCGTTCGCTGGATGGATGGTTTTCGACCCGGACCCGCGAAATTGTCGAAAGCTCTCTCGACGTCGCCAATGCCTATCTCGAAGAGCACGGGCAGGTGATCCGCACCGACATCGTCAACATGGCCAAGGACCTGGACGATGCCGCGGGTGAACTGCGCGACAATCCGGAGCAGCTCCGTGGTCAGCTCATCGCACAGGCCGGACTACGCGATTTGCCTGCCGCCTATGTCATCGATCGGCAAGGCAAGCCGGTCGTCACCGCAGTTGAAGACGACCGGCTGCCGTACATCGCGCCTCCCGCCACCGTTATTGAACAGGCGGAGGCCGGTCATGTGCCGCTGTTGATGCCTACGAACAGTTATCGCGTCGCGGCCGTCACGAAGCTCGCGGATTATCCCGGCTCATATCTGTACGTGATCCGCGGTGTCAGCCCGAAAGTCATGGGCCATTTGCGGCGCACTCAGGCCGGTGTTGCCGAATACGAAGAGCTGCGCAGCCGTCGCGGTGGCCTCAAGTTCGCGCACGGCTTGATGTACACGATGATTTCGCTGACCGCGCTGTTGGCGGCAATTTGGGTCGGCTTGTGGTTCGCGGGCCGGTTCGTCGCGCCGATCCGCAGATTGATTGCGGGCGCTCAGCAAGTGTCGCGCGGCGACCTGAACGTGACGTTGCCCATCCGCCGCGGCGAAGGCGACCTGCGGCGCCTATCGCAAACCTTCAATACGATGACCACCGAACTCAAGACGCAACGCGATGCGTTGGTCACGGCAAACGAGCAGTTGATCGAGAGGCGGCGCTTCATGGAAGCGGTGCTCTCCGGTGTGACCGCAGGCGTGCTCGGTCTCGACGGGGCGAACAGGATTACGCTTGCCAATCGATCCGCTGAGAAACTGCTCGGTATCAGTGCCGATGACCTTGTCGGTCAGCGCCTGGAAATCGCCGTTCCGGAATTCGGCCCATTGCTGACACATGCCGAGGACCAGGGAAGCCGCCACCGCGGACAGCAGCAGATCAAACTCGCCAACAATGGCGATGAACGCACCTTCGCCGTGCGCGTCACGCGCGAGGCCGAAAGCGACGAAGAGCAGGGCACCGTCGTGACCTTCGACGACATCAGTGAACTGGTCTCCGCGCAGCGCACATCGGCATGGGCGGACGTCGCGCGCCGCATTGCCCACGAGATCAAGAACCCTTTGACACCGATCATTCTCTCCGCAGAGCGGATTCGCCGCAAATATGGCAAAGTCATCATCGAAGACCGGGAGACTTTCGACAAACTGACGGCGACCATCGAGCGCCAGGCCGGCGACATTAAAACCATGGTCGATGAGTTTGCTTCATTTGCCCGCGTACCCAAGCCCGTGATGGAAGCTGGTGACCTGCGCGATGCTGTGCAGGAGCCGGTCATCCTCTTCCGAGAGAGCCACCCGAACGTGAGCTACGATCTGAAGCTGCCGGAAGAACCGCTCCTCGGATTGTTCGATCGCCGCCTCATTACCCAGGCTCTCACCAATCTGGTCAAAAACGCCACGGAAGCCGTCCAGACCGCTGCGGAGAATGCTGCGCCAGACTGGTCGGGACACATCGAAGCCAGCGTACGCAGCATCGATGGCCACTTCGTCATCGAGATCATCGATAACGGGATTGGTTTACCGAAGCAGAATCGCTCGCGGCTGTTCGAGCCCTACGTCACGACCAAGGGGCACAAGGGGACCGGACTGGGCCTTGCCATCGTGCAGAAGATCGTCGAGCAGCACGAAGGGGTGCTCGAGGCGACCGATGCTCCGCTGGCGCCAGGACGAACGTCCGGTGCTCTGGTTCGCATAACCATTCCGATCCGCAACGAGTCCAACAGCAAATCCGATTTGACGTCCGTGGCAGCTGAGTAGGCACATGTTCCGTCCGCAGCATGCCAATCTCCAAGAAGGCAAGGAGTGACCGATGGCTACCGATATCCTGGTTGTCGATGATGAAGCCGATATCCGTGAGCTCGTTTCCGGCATTCTGGAAGACGAGGGCCATCGCTGCCGGTTGGCGCGCGATAGCGACGAGGCATTGCGAGCCATCGAGGACCGGCGTCCGCATCTTGTTATTCTCGATATCTGGCTGCAAGGCAGCAGGCTCGACGGCCTAGAGGTGCTGTCGATCATCAAGAAGGTTCACCCGGACCTGCCGGTGGTCATCATCTCCGGCCACGGCAACATCGAGACGGCCGTCACCGCCATCCGCCGCGGCGCCTACGACTACATCGAGAAGCCGTTCAAGGCCGACCGGCTCCTGCTGGTCACGATGCGCGCGCTCGAAGCGTCCAATCTGCGCCGCGAGGTCAAGCAGCTCAAAGAGCG
>JAEYYQ010000215.1 GCA_023428365.1 Pseudomonadota bacterium
CTGATATCGGCGACAAAATCACTCACCGGTCATTCTTTGGGGGCCACAGGCGTTCAAGAGTCGATCTATTCGATGCTCATGATGAACAATGGGTTCGTCGCAGAAAGCGCGAATATTGACGAACTTGACCCAGCATTCGAAGACATTCCAATTGTCCGGGAACGCCGGGAACTACCATCGCTTAACTGTATCATGTCGAACAGCTTCGGATTCGGCGGAACGAATGCCACTTTGGTGTTCCGCCGCGTTCAATAGTTAACGGTCTTTCATATCGCGGCGCTACGGAAGGAGGTCAGCTCCTTCGAGGCGGCCCGGGTATGCGATTTTACAGAAACAACATCGGCTGGTTCGAAAGTGATGCGCGTCATGCGCGTTCAGGATCTGGAGCTCCAATGACTGAGTTCGATATCGCAAGGCCAGGCCCGCTGCTGGCAGGCAAAAAAGGCCTGGTGATGGGTGTGGCCAACGAGCGTTCCATTGCCTGGGGCATCGCGCGCGTTCTGGCTGGCCAAGGCGCAAAGCTGGCCTTCACGTATCAGGGCGACGCCTTTGGCCGCCGCGCCATTCCTCTGGCCAAGTCGGTTGGATCGGAGATCATCACCTCCTGCGACGTCGGCGATATCGCGACGGTCGACAACGTGTTCGATGAGATCAAGAAGACCTGGGGCGAGCTGGATTTCGTCGTCCATGCGCTGGCGTTTTCGGACCGCCGCGAGTTGTCGGGCCGCTACGCCGACACCAGCCGCGAGAACTTTCTCAACACGATGACGATCTCGTGCTTCTCCTTCACGGAGATCGCGAAGCGGGCAGCGGATCTGATGCCGAATGGTGGTTCTCTTCTGACACTGACCTACGGTGGCGCAACCCGCTGGGTGCCGTCCTACAACGTCATGGGCGTCGCCAAGGCCGCGCTGGAAGCCTCCGTACGTTATCTATCGGCCGATCTCGGACCGCAGGGCATCCGCGTCAATGCGCTGTCCGCAGGCCCGATGCGCACGCTGGCGGGCGCCGGCGTTTCCGATGCACGTGCGATTTTCAACTATCAGCGCGATCACTCTCCTCTGCGCCGCACGCCGACATTGGATGAGGTCGGGGGCTCCGCCCTTTATCTGCTGTCGCCCCTCTCCGGCGCTGTGACCGGCGAGGTTCACTTCGTCGACTGCGGCTACAGCACGGTGTCCATGCCGAGCCTCGACGCCTTGAAGGAACTCGAAGCCGGCGCCGAAGCTGCCGGCCGCGCCCCCGGGGAATAACCTTCGATCATCAGCCGAACGTCCATGCGGCGTTCGGCTTCAGCCGCGTCGAGGATATTGCGGCGAGCGGCGCGTCATGGCATGGCTGATGACATGATCGGTGTCTTCGATTCCGGACTTGGTGGCCTGACCGTGCTGCGCGCACTGGTCGAGCGCTTTCCCAATCAGCCATTCCTCTATCTCGGCGATCACGCCAACGTGCCGTATGGCAATCGGTCGTCGGAAGAGATCGTCGACCTGACCCGCGCGTGCATCGAACGCCTCTTCCAAAGCGGGTGCCGACTGGTTCTTCTGGGCTGCAACACCGCAACGGCCGTCGCTGCACGGCGGCTGCAGCGCGAATGGTTGCCCTCATCTCGGTACGCTGGCCATAACATCCTCGGGATCGTCGCCCCCACTGTGGAAGCTGCGACTCAGACCCCCTGGGCCGTTTCCACGCCGCAGTATCCGCAGAAATTCAACACCGACGTCATTGCTGTGTTTGGCACCACGCGCACGATTACGTCCGGCGTGTTTCCCGAAGAGATCCGGAAGCGCTGTCCGAAGGTCACAGTCGTCCAGCAGATTTGCGCCGAACTGGCCGGTGCGATTGAGCACAACCTCCCTGAAGCGGAGCTTGACCGTCTTGTTCAAGCCGGTGTCAGCGGCGTGCTGAAGAGTACAGACGGTGCGCCGCCGCATCGCGCGATACTTGGCTGTACGCACTTCCCCTTGGTCGAGCATATTTTCCGTCGCCATTTGCCGCCGTTCACGAGATTGCTCTCGCAGCCGGAAATCGTCGCGGACAGCCTCGAGGATTATCTCGCACGCCATCCCGAATATACGGGGCAGCAAGGAGCGTCACCGAAGCTCAAACTGACAACGACGGGCGATCCGGCGCGCATCAGTCTGCTGGCGCGGACATTCTGGCCGGAATGCGGTGAGTTCGAAGCCGCCTCAGCCTGACTGTCCGTTCGTGTGCGGCGCTTTTGACAATCCATATTCATCCGACATTCATCCCTCCTCGAACAATGTCCAATTCGTGGAGACGTGGATCTCACGCGAGGCTTTTTCCTTGTGAGATCCGCGTCATAACAACGACGGAGGATGATTCATGCGTATGTTTGCAGCCGCAATTGCTGGCGCGGCCCTTGCAGTCGGTCTGGCCATGTCACCTGCGCAAGCAGCACCCGGCGGCCTCACGCCACTGAAGAGCGTTACGACCCAGGAGAGCCTCGTCCAGAAGACCCACGGCTGGCACAGCTACTGTTCTACGAACCGGCGCGGTTGGCGGCATCGCCACGTCCGCGGGCGTGGCACAGTGTCCTGCGGTCGCTACGTGCGGCCACGCGATTGGCGCGGCAGCCGTCACTGCTACTGGAACCACCGCGGTGTTCGCGTCTGCGTGCGACGCTAGAGCCTGTCCGATTTAGATCGAACCATCCTTGTCATCCGGCCGAAGCGAAGCGAAGAGCCGGGATCCAGGGTTGACGGTCATTCGCCTGGGTCCCGGATATTTCGCTCACGCGAAATTCCGGGATGACAACGGAACGTTTCCGAGTGAGACGGAAACTAAGCTCGGAGTGTCCCTCAGACCCAGATTCAGCAGGGGCATTCCCTAAGCAGAAGGGGCAGGTTGCAT
>JAEYYQ010000459.1 GCA_023428365.1 Pseudomonadota bacterium
TCGCCGCCGAGCAGCAGCAGTTTGCCGCCGGGCAGTTCGCCCGCGCCCGGCACGTCCAGCTTGTCGGCGGAGATCAGTGAGGCAATGGCATAGGTGGAATCGAAGCCGTCGCCGAGATCTGCCACGAAGTCGAGCCAGAAGGCCTCGCCATCGCGAAACTCCGGCCGCTTGGAGTAGTCATAGCGCTTGATGACGATGTCTTGCAGCACGCTCGATGTGAAGCCATCGATCGTCGCCTGCATGATGCGCTGGTCGGCGTACTGGCCGAAAATGCCCGTGATTATGTGGCGAAGAGCGGTCTCCGACAACTGCCGGGGATCGTACCACTTCACCATCGTCGGAAAGGCGTGAATATCCCTTTCCTCCTTAGCTCCCCCGAGCATCGAAAGCACTCCCCACCACACACGCGCCGCTCATCGTGCGCACCCGGACTACTCCGGGCGCACGGAGGCGGCAGCATACTGGCTCACACCACGAAAGCCAGAACACGAACACTTCTAAAGTTGAGGTTGGATTTTCGTGTGGCTTCAGCGACACGCTGAGCCTGCGCTGATAAGTCGTGGACGCAATTCCCAAATACGTTGTACGCGGCTGATCGCGCATGTGTCGAACGACCCATGATCGCGGCAAGATCAGGGCTGTGCGCGGGGCTTTACCGACGTGCGGCGCGCTGGGCGAGGATCTGGTCGAAGATTGCCCCAAACTCGACCGCGCCCGGCTTCACGACATGGAAGTCCATGCGCACGTCGAGCTGCGCCAGAAGCTCCGCGCCCGACCGTTTGTGGACTATCGGGTTGCGTGTATAGCCGCCGCGCGAGAAGAAGTTGCTCGACGGTGCATTGCGGCCAAGCGGCGTCATCATTTCCAGGCCGGTGGCCGGACCAGCAAGGTTCATCAGTTCCAGTTCATTCGGCGTCAACGACGTGCGGCCGGCTTTTTCCGCAACCTCGCGCACACCCCTGAGTTTGATGACCTGGAGCAGGGGGCCAATATCCCCGTCAAGATTTAGCGCATGAATCCCCTGGCCTTTGGGCGTGGCTGCGAACTTCATATGCGCGCTCCATTCATTGCGGACGCCGCGCGCGTTGCGGATCATAAGGCGAAGGGATTGCACCTTTCGCCTCAGGATTGCAGCCCGCTCGGCGGATACGCCGGGCGAACGGGCAGAACTTTCCAGACGGGCGATGAACGTGTCTCCGTGCTTGACCACCTCGTTGACGGAGTTGGCATGGAGGAGCTGCGCATATCCCAATGCGGTCGAGATCGGAGTGCCGCGCTTGGTGATCGGATTGATGCCCGACTGCATGTCGTGCGTGCCCTGACCACCGGTTTCCAGCGCATAGACCCGAACCACTTGGTCTTTGGTCAAACCATGTGCGAGCGCTTCCAAGGCATAGCGGCGCTTGAACTCGGCTTCGGGAATGCGCTCCGGCACGAATTTGTAGTGCTCGGCGGCATTGGCGAGGAAGTCTTCCACCGATGGGATGGGCCTCGCCCCGACCGGTGGTTTCAACTCGTCCCAGATGCGCGCGAGCGCCGGGGAAAGGCTGGGTCCAGAATAGTCGGGTGGAAAGCTCATGACGTAATCGTCAGCCGTCGCGGATCGACCTGCGCTCAGCTTCTTGCGGCGCGCGACGCGGGTGCGGTCGACGATGCCCCAGTATTTATCGAGCGCCTCGTTATGGGCTTCCTGAGCCGCGTGCCAAGTCTGAAATTCGCGCCGCTGGCGTTCATCGAGCCGTTCAAGCATGGCCTGGACTCTGGGGTTGGTCTGAGCCGCTGACGACGCCGATGTCTGCACCGTAGCAAGGCACAGGCAAGTCAGGGCGAAAGCCATCTTCGCGGCGGCGGGTGCCAGGCGCTTGGCGGCTGACGTCATGCGGGGCGCGTCGCTTCTCATCGTTCACTGATTTGTCGCAGCATGTGGCCGTATCATGGCGTGTTTGCGGCCTTTGCGCACGATAGGAGCAAAAGATCTCCCATACGACTGCGTCATCGCATTATTGACTCATCGGTCAATAATATCCATGTAAGAAGCGTCGGAGAGGAGTAGGCCAAATGGCCCGCAACGAACGCCGCAAGGAGCAGCGACCGGAAGAGATCCTGGAAGCGGCCATCGAGGAATTCGCGGTCCGCGGATATGCTCAGACACGGCTTGAGGATGTCGCCAGCCGCGCCGGCATCTCGAAGGGGCTTGTCTACGTCTACTTCCGCACCAAGGAAGAGCTGTTCAAGGCTGCCATCCGCACGCTGCTGGTTCCGCGCGTTGAA
The DNA here is from genome assembly GCA_023428365.1 of Pseudomonadota bacterium. GTDB lineage: Bacteria > Pseudomonadota > Alphaproteobacteria > Rhizobiales > Hyphomicrobiaceae > ZC4RG25. The sequence continues at coordinate 2,272 of JAEYYQ010000459.1, forward strand.
GCGTTGCGTAAGCAGCTGGAAAGTTCGGACGAAACGTCGGAAGCCCTCATTCGTGGTCCAGTCCTGAGCCTGATGAAACAGGTCGTCGGTTCGCGGCTTGGTTACGTCGTACGGCTGATGGTTGCAGAGGGGGCGAAGCACCCCGACCTCACGGCGTTTTATCATGAGCAGATGATCAGCCGAACGATGGGACTTTTGCGCTGGATCATAGCGCGCGGGGGCGAGAGGGGGGAGTTCAAGCCGAGCCCAGTCATGGACTTCCCTCAGCTCTTCGTCGCGCCGGTGCTGATATCGCTTCTCTGGAAAATGCTCATCGACCGGCATCAGCATCTCGATGCGGAAAAGATGCTTGAGGCTCACATCGACATCATGCTGGGCGCGCTCAAGCGCGATCCTGCATTGACGCCAGATACGCTTTGAAAGGGTCGCCCCGTGTATCGCGTGGCCTTGAAAATGCTGTTCGGAGATACGGCCAAACTGCTTGGTCTGGTGTTCGGCATGGCGTTCTCGACACTGCTCATCACCCAGCAGGCGAGCATGTTCGTCGGCATCATGGAGCGGACCGCCAATCTCATCACCGAGACGCGTGAGCCCAACATCTGGATCATGGATCCCGCGATCGAGCAGATCGATGCGGTGCGGCCGATGCGCGATACGGAGCTGGGACGGGTGCGCGGCGTGCCCGGCGTCGCCTGGGCGGTGCCGTTTTTCAAAGGCCAAGCGGTCGTGACGACCGAGACCGGCGGATTGCAGTCGTCCTTCGTCTACGGCCTCGACGACATGACGCTGATCGGCTTGCCGCCCGACATCATCATGGGCAACCGCGATGCCCTGAGAAATCCCGATGCGATAGCCATCGACGAATCCGGCTTCAAGAAAATCTGGCCGAAGCAGCCTTTGGAACTCGGGCGGACGCTGGAGCTGAATGACCGGCGCGCCGTCGTGACGGCCATTGTGCGGACAGCGCCACCGTTCCAGACGCAGCCGCTGATCTACACGCGCTATTCGCAGGCTCTGTCGTTCACGAATAACGGGCGCAATCAGCTGTCCTATGTGCTGGCGCGATCGGCGCCTGATGTGCCTCCGGCCGTTGCGGCGCGCCGGATCGAAAGCCAGACGGGCCTCAAGGCGTTGTCGTCCGATGAATTCCGGCTGCAGACCATGCGCTACTTTCTGTTCAACACAGGCATCCCGGTGAACTTCGGCACCGTTGTTCTGCTGGGCGTCATCGTCGGCATCGCCGTTGTCGGGCTTACGTTCAATATGTTCGTCGTGGAGAATCACAAGCTATACGCAGCACTGAAAGCGATGGGGCTGACCAACGGCCAGCTGATTGGGATGGTGGTGTTGCAGGCTGCGGTCGTTGGTGCCGTCGGCTTCGCGATCGGCCTCGGCCTGACGTCGGTGTTTTTCGAGGCGGTCACGTCAAATCCGACGTCGTTCTTCCGTGGGTTCTATCTGCCCTGGCAGGTGGCCGTTGGCGTTGGCGTTCTGGCGGCGCTGATCATGCTGCTGTCGGCGCTCATCAGTTTGCGCAGGGTCCTGGTCGTGGACCCCGCCGTCGTATTCCGCGGGTGATGCCATGCTGACGCTCGCAGAACCAACAAAACAGAGTGCCGGTATCGATCCGGATATCGCTGTGCGCTGCACCGGGATCGTCAAGGAGTTTGGCACTGGCGAGACCCGCATTCGCGTGCTGCACGGGATTGACGTTGAAATCGGCACCGGCGCGATGACGTATATCGTGGGGCCGTCGGGCTGCGGAAAGACGACGCTGATCTCGGTCATTGCCGGGATACTCTCGGCAGAGGCGGGGGAGGTCGAAGTCTTCGGCAGGCGGCTCAGCACCCTCAGCGGTAGCCGGCTGGCCCGGTTCCGCGCGGAGACGATTGGTTTCATCTTCCAGCAGTTCAATCTCCTGCCGGCACTGACGGCGACCGAAAACGCGTCCGTGCCGCTGCTCGTCAATGGCGTGTCGGAGGCGATTGCCAACCGCAAGGCCCGTGAACTGCTCGCGGCGGTCGGTCTTGAAAAGCACCTCGACAAGTTCCCTGCCGAGC
>JAEYYQ010000386.1 GCA_023428365.1 Pseudomonadota bacterium
ATAAATAGCTGTACCGGAGATCGTTCGCTCCGACGGCCTGCGCGGATCGAAGACAAGCCGTACAATCTGAAATGGGCAACCTGCTTCTGGAATAGTAAATTCCAGCTCGAACCGCTGCCAGTCTCGGCCTGTATCGATGGTTGGCGTCATTGAGCCGATGTTCGCGCCACCGGAACACAGCACATGCCACTGCAATCCGCGTCGTCCCGTGAGCTGCACATTCTCGCGACCACGAAGGTGATAGTCTCCAGCAGGCATCACGGCGATCTGCGCAATGTCACCCAGTTCGACACGCCCTGGACCGAAAGTCAGCTTCAGCGCTCCTGGTGACGTTTGATCGGGATGCGAAATGAACTCACTCATCGCGCCGACGCCAAGAGAAATGCGCCAATCGAACGGCGATCCCGATGGCATCGCCAGAAACGCGCCGTTGAAGAGCAAACCGGAGGTGGCGAGCTGGTCAGCGGGAAGGAACTGAAGCCATGCATAGTAAGCAAGCCCGGCAAAGCCCTGTGCAATGAGAAAATCGAGGTAGATGTTCACTTCCGCTCGACTCGGAGGCGCGTGTGTCCCCGCAAGATCCAGCAGGATGTCCAGCATTGTACGTGCGTCCGGCAGCACCAGACAGAGCCGCGCGAGAAAAGCAGTGCGCCACGGTGGATTGGTGGCGAGCAACGCGATCAGCTGACGACGCGTTGCCGCGTCCTGCGCAAGCGGTCCAATCTCGGGCGCAATACTGTCAATCATCTCAGGCCGTGATCGGAACAATGCGTCGGCCAACTGCAGTGCCGCGGGAATATCGTGCGCCTCCAGACGTTCGCGCAGCGTCCAATGCACTGCGATGCTGTCATGCAATGATAGGCGAGCCGCCGCCGCCATGAACGACGACGCCCGCGCTCGGTCTCCGTTGATATCGGAAATCTGACCGAGAAGACTCAGCGCATCGGCATTTAACGGATGAGACCGCAGGGCTGTTTCAGTCATCTCGCGTGCTACAGCGATCCCCCCGGCCCTCAGCCGTTGCTCTGCGAGTGTTACGAGCGCCACCGGATCATCCGACTGCAGCCGCAGCGCGGAAGCTGGATCGGTTCTGGCGAGATACGCCGTGAAACTCGTTGTAATCACGAGCCAGATTAACAATACTCCGAGCCCGACAAGGCCGATGCTCTTTGCAACCACGCGCATCACTGCGACACTTGTCGAACCGACACCTCGTTGCGCGGATCGCGATCCCAGAACCCGCGATCGAGACCCTGCCGGGCATCACCCGGAGCATACGCATAGCCATATCCCGCACTGGCAACATCCACCTTGGTCAGAATGCTACCGACGACACGGCCTTGGGCAAGTTGCAGCCGCCGCAGCGCTCCACTCAGATGATCGCTGCGAGTCTGGCCCATCGCCACGACGAGCAAAGTGGCAGCCATCGCATGCGAAAGAAGGCTCGCGTCGGCTAGGCCCATGACAGGAGGTCCATCGACGACGATCAAATCAAAAACCTCCTGACCGGTCGAAAGCAACTCGGCAAGTCGTTCACTGGCCAGCAGGTCGGCGGCATTTCCCGGCAACGGGCCGGATGCCATGAATGTGAGATTGGCGATCCCGCTCCGTTGGAATGTCTCAGGTGGCGTGCGTGCTCCGGTCAGGTAATCGCTCAGGCCGATCGCATTTGTCAGGCGCAATCGCACATGCAGACCAGGATTGCGGAGGTCAGCATCAATCAGCAGGACATTCCGTCCCACGCTCGCAAAATGTCTGGCAATCGCCAGCGCAGAGATGGATTTGCCCTCCGACGGCCCCGCGCTCGTTAGCAGCAGCGTCTCAGGCAATCGGTTGTCTCCTGCCAACTGCAGAGATGTGCACAAAGAGCGATAGGCTTCCGACACATCCGACTGCGTGTCGTTCAGCGCGGCCTCGATGCTCATGCCGCGTCCGGCCTTTGGGATCAGGCCTAATGTGAGAAGGCCCGAGAGCCATTCCAATTCGTCGACCGAGCGGATTGCGGTGTCGCGGCGGTCGGCGAATGCGGCGGCAATAATTCCCACTCCCAGCCCTAGCGCCAAATAAAGAGCAAGCGCGCGGTAGAGGTCCGGATGAGATCGGCTGACAGGACGCTCGGCTCTGTCGACGACGTAGATATTATTGGCGCTGGCTCCGCTGGCGATGTCGATTTCCTTGTAGCGCTGCAGCAGGCCATTATGCAGCGTCCGGCTGGTATCGACTTCCCGCTTCAGAATCGTGTGCTGAATACTGCGTTTTTGATAATCGAGCACCTCGGCGCGCAACGTGCCGATCTGTTCACGCATCGCGGCCTCCTGCAACGCGGAAGAATCATAGGCGGCCTTGAATGCGTCCTTGATCGTGCGCACCTCCGCTGCGAGTTGCCTGTCGATTTCCTTGATCCGATTATCTATTTGGATCATCGCCGGATAGCCCGGTTTGAAGGTTTCAAGCTTGTCCTGATACTCCGTGACCAGCGCACTACGCTTGCTACGCAAATCGGAAATCGCGCTGTTCGATAACAGTTGCGGCATGTTGATCGCATTCGCATCCTGGACTTGCCGCCACAGTTGCTCGTTCCGGATGCGCTCGGAAATAAGAGTGCCGAGCGCATCATTGGCGCCGGCCAGATTGTTTTCGGCAATCGAGGTCTTTTCAGCGACCGATACGATCTGCTCCTTCTGCGCAAATTCGAGCAACGCTCTTTCAGAATCCTCCAGCCGCAGTTTCAGCTCGGCAATCTGGTCCTCCAAGAACATCTTGGCATGAGAATTCGCCTGGATCCGTTTATCGACTCCATCAGCGATGAAAGCTGCGGCAAAGGCATTCGCAATACTCTGCGCGCGATCCGGACTGGGATCGGAGTAGCTCACGTCGGTCAACCGCGAGCCACTGACAGGACGCACATCACGATGCAAAAGCAGAATACCTGTCGCAATGCGCTGGCGTTCGACGGGTCCGGCTTCCTGATCTTTCACGGACTCTGTTAACGCCCAGGCCTTCAGCATACGGGCAACAGCGGACCAGTCGCGCGGCTTCAAAAAATCCGCATCCTCACCCAGCTTCTGAGCAGCAGCGACACGCTCTGCCAGGCTACGGCTTTTCAATAATTCGAACTGTGTTCGCTGAAACTCGTGGTCGGGACCGGTTTCAACGGGCGCGATGTTGCCGCCCTCGACGATCTGAGCCGCCTGTCGGTCGATCTGGAGCCTGACGGTCGCGGTGTAGAGCGGCGTCTGCATCAGCGTACGCATCAGGCCAAGAGCCGTGATAACGGCTAAAACGCCAATGATGAGCCACTTGCGACGCACCAATACGCGCCAACAAACAGCAAGATCCGGACCTATGCGTTGAGATCGCTCTGCCGCTCCGGCATATGCGACAGCCGGTCCGTAGGCCTCCCGAGGCATAAGTTGGGTAGCCGGCAGCAAGCGAGCCACGGGCTGCCCGCGCGATTCCTCGTCACGACCAGCCGTCATCCAACCAGCCCGCAACGAATGGCGCTTGATGCCTTGGCATCAGAACAGGCCAACGAACGCGCCTCCGGCTGGAAGAATGCGAAGGATATTGTTGAATGCAATTTTGGCCGATGAATCATGCACGACGACAACGTCGCCGGCTTGCAGCGCCGGATCCACGACATGGCCGGCGCGGATCGCCTCGACGTCGAATTTCGCCGCTCGCCGACGTCCGTCCGCCACGCGAAACACAACCACTTCCGTCGACGCCCGTGTCGTATCAAGCCCCTCAGCCATGGCAATCGACTGCAACAATGTCCCACGTCCCTGGAATGGGAAGACGCCCGGCTTTTTGACGGCCCCTTCAACCGTCACGCGCTGGCTGTTGTATTCCTTGATGTAGACGGTCACTTGCGGCTTCTGGAGATACTTTGCGCCGAGCTGTCGCGTCAGATCACGCTCGACCTCCTGCGCCGTTCGTCCGGCAGCCGGGACCTCTCCCACCAGTGGGAGATTCACCGTACCGGCCTCGGCGACCTGAACCGATCGCGACAACTCCGGCACTTTGAATACGGATACCTCGAGCACATCGAGCGGCCCGATCTTATAGGCTGATCCAGCCGCATCAGCCGCCGCCGGAGGCACAATCGAGCCCGTGATACTCACAACTCCGACCCGTGCCGGTTCAACCATCGCACCGGACGGGCCGCCCTGATATCCGGCCGTCACGCGACTATCCGAAGAGGCGCCGCAACCTGTCAGGAATGGCACCAAGACCAGCATGGCCAGCAGTGCGTTGCCGCAAACTCTTCTTGGCCGGCATACCACGCGCCGGCTGACCCAACTCAACATACGTTTCCCCCGACACAAAACGAACTCCAGCAGGAAGCGGCAACAACGATGGCGGCGTGTCCTCAATCACACCGCGCGGCCGCGATAACAACAGGTTGTCAGCTTCCGGCTCCCCCACTAACGATGCCGCAAGCTCCCATCCGCGCCGCAAATCCGGCGGACGCCACCGATCATCGTGTGCATCACTGGCGATGAGGTGGACATAGCCATCCTGCAGCATCCGTTCGGCCCAAGACCGCGCGCGTCCGCCGAAGGCACCAGCCAGTGAACCGGCAGTGATCTGCATCCAGACCCCGCTCTGCGCCAGATGGCTGATCAGATGATAATGCGCAGAGACCCACGACAGCCGCTCCGGATGCGTCAGGATTGGCACGTACCCGGCCGCGAGCAAATCAGTCAGAACCTCCTCCAGACGCGGCGGCAACACATCGTGGGGTGGCTCAATCAGGGCATAGCGCGAGCCATTAAGCGTCGGCAGATCACCCGAATTCAGACCCTGAATAAGGTCAGGAGCGATATGCACGTCAGCGCCTGCAACGAGCCGGAGTGGAATTTGCTCCTGCAAAATCAAATACTGGAGGCGCGAGACCGCCTCCCTGATACCTGCTCCGGTGTTGTTGTAGAGTCCGGGTAGGATATGCGGGGTACAAGCCGCGATCGTTACGCCGTCGGCAACGAGCAACTGCGCCATGCGCAACGACACAGCGAGATCGGCAGCGCCATCGTCGATGCCCGGCAATATATGGCAATGCAGATCGATCATCGCATCAAACGCACGGATCACTAACGCAGTAGTGCCTATTCAGGAACGCACGACGGCGTAAGTCTCCGCCTACTCCTCCGCTCACCAACAGTCGTCACATGACGCACAGCCCAACACACCCGAGCGCATAGTGCTAGAAAAAGTCACAGTGTCTATACGTAAACGGATCAATTCACGGCATATGAAACGAACAATCCGTATTGCTCTGTTTTTCCAACTTCGTTTTTTGAAAGAGATTTTTGCGAATCCTCGACCACCATCTTGGTGGGAGAAATAAATCTATTCTGAGATAAGCGTTGCTGTGCGGAGGACGGTGCGATACTCGACACTCCAAGTTCCTCGTAGCCGCCATGGAGACTTGAATGCGCATCTCATGCTGGCTGATGGCTTTTTGTGCCGTGATTGTCTCCCCGTCCGCATTCGCCGCGACGGCGGTTGATGACATTTCGGGGATCGTCATGATCAGCCAGGGTAGCGGCTACACGCGCATCGAACAGCCAATGCCTGTACGCCCGGGCGACACCATCATGGCGCGGCGCAGCGGATCGGCAAGGCTCGTCTACGACGACGGATGCGAGGTGCTTATCGAAGCGAACACCATTGTGGTTGTGCAAGAGGCACCCCCGTGCAAGGCCAGCGCTCCAGTCTCGAAAGAAACCGGATTCGCAATCGGGGCCGCGGGGATTTTATCGTCTACCGTGATGATAACACGCAAATCTCCCGCACCTGTAAGCCCTTGAAACGCCTCGCCGCTGCTGCGTTCCCTCTCTCTAGCTGGTCGTTCTATCTGTCCGCTGCGCTGCTGATAGCATGCGTGACGCTCGGCGGCTCAACGCGACCAGGATATCTCTCCGACGCAAGTCTCCAGTTGCTGTGCATCCCTGTTTTGCTGGCCGCGATAGCCCGGTTGGACTGGCCGACGACGAAGCGTATTCGCATTCCGTTGATCTTCCTGTGCGCGCTGGTGACCGTTCCATTGTTGCAACTTCTTCCGTTGCCGGAGAGTCTTTGGTTTGCTCTCCCTCACCGCGAGCCGGTAGTGCTGGTCGATGCAGAAGCAATCCGACGCCGGATATCCGTTGCTCCTCACGCCACGTGGCAGAGTCTCGCGTCTCTGCTGGTGCCTCTGACGGTCTTCATCAGCGTCACACAACTTGATCATCGGGATAGGTGGCGGCTTAGCATCGCCCTTCTAGCGCTAGGCATACTCGGTATGTTCCTAGCTTTACTTCAACTTTTCCAGGGACCGGCGAGCGCTCTCCGCCTGTTCGACGTGACGAATATCGACGAGGCCGTCGGCTTCTTCGCAAACCGGAATCATTTCGCGGCTCTTCTCTATTGCATGATCCCGCTCACGGCTGCCTGGATTACGCAACCAATCGACGCGATCCCCCGCCATCTCAATGTTCGCGGCATCTCACGAGATATTTCAATGTGGATGGCGGGAGGCGTTCTTTGTGGGTCGCTCAGCGCCATGCAGGCAATGACACGGTCCCGTGCCGGAATGGCGTTGTCCATCGCCGCTCTCCTAGGCAGCTATGTCATCGTCAGACGCAATCAGCGGATCGGAAACCGCTTCGGCTTGGCTCTCCTGCTGGCCTGTCTCGTTGCTGGTGCTTTTGCCGTGGATGTCAGCAACGTTCGCTTGCTCGAGCGCTTTGCGGCAAACGCGCTGATTGATGCGAGACCATCGATAGTCGAAACGACCTTTTCGGCCATTCGCGCCTACCTTCCCTACGGCTCAGGCATGGGAACATTTTCAATTGTTTTTGGAGAATTCGAACGCCCGGAGAATGTTTTTCCTGCCTATATCAATCGGGCTCACAGTGACGTTCTCGAATGGGCTCTGGAAGCCGGGGTGCTCGGCATCAGCCTGATGGCCATCTTCATAATTTGGTTGATTATCGGAACGTTGCGGGCATGGCATCCGTCAGAGCATGGCAAACGAGATACGGATCTCCTTCCGCAAGCAGCCAGCCTTATCATTTGGATGCTCATCGCTCATTCGTTCGTCGATTATCCGCTGCGCACGGCCGCGCTGATGGCGATTTTCGCTTTCTGCTGCGCTCTTTTGATTGCCCCGTGCAAACCATGTTCGCGACATACCGCACCAGCACTGGACGTGTCCGAACCTCAGATGAACTCTCTTCGAACAACCCATGCCTCATTAAACAATGATTGGCCTGAGGCTTGGAAAAAGCCGAACCCTTAGAACATCAATGATTATTTTATTCCGCATACTTCGCGAATTATAAAATCCTCATTTGCTCATAAGAAATATATTGCACGGCTGTGGATAACGATGTTTACTGAACAACAGTCAGACGTAAGCGTCACACCATGAGTTCGGGGGAGACAAATGGTGAGAAGTGTATCGAGTGCACGGGCGGATATGCCCGTTTTCACATCTGAGAGCCGGCGACCGATCCTCGCGACCACAGGCAATCAGCCTGCTCCGTTTGATGTCGCACCAAGGATCAAGCAGCGTCTGCATTCATCCTGTGCCCAGCCACAGATGATGCATCTGATACCCAAGCAGTCTTCCTAACAGCGACACTCATTCCAACTCACGTTGACACCTGTGTTTTGCGGATCGCCGCGCGTTAGCGGCGGCGCGCTACGCCCGCGTGCCGATGATCGCAATGAAATCCGGGAGTCGCATATGCCAATGGGAAAAACGGATCGCCAGCCCATGCCAAGAGCATCCTCCCATGCCGTGGCCATTCAGCAGGCCGGATGTCGGAACGCTCCAAACGCCAATGCGAAATACCGGATTGACTGCATAGTCGGCACACGGCCGAATTTCGTAAAGATCGCGCCGATCATGCGCGCCTTGAAGAGGCGCAGCCAGCTGAGCACCCGACTCATCCATACCGGTCAGCACTATGACGTCGCGATGAGCGGAGTGTTCTTCGAGGAACTCGCAATCCCGCAACCGGATATGAACCTTGAGATCGGTCCTGGTACGCTCACGGAGCAAAGCGCGCAGATCATGCTGCGTCTTGAGTCGGCGTTTTCTGATCGGCGGCCAGATCTTGTTGTTGTCGTCGGCGACGTCAATTCGACCGCAGCAGCGACCTACGTCGCCTCGCAGTTGCGCATACCGATTGCCCATGTGGAAGCTGGTCTGCGAAGCTTCGACCTGGAAATGCCTGAGGAAATCAATCGCCTGCTCACAGACCGGCTGGCCGCTCTTTTGTTCACAACGGAATACGCGGCAACCACGAACCTGATCAAGGAAGGCATCGCGAACGACCGGATCAAGTTTGTCGGCAATGTCATGATCGACACGCTTTATCATTGCCTTGGCCGCGCGGTCCCGGCTGATCAGAGCTTCCGAACCATGGCAGCGGCAGAGAATTTCGTCGAAGCAACAGCGCGTGGGTTTGGACTGATCACCCTGCATCGCCCGTCCAATGTCGACAACCCTGCTCGCCTCGCGCAGCATCTCCACGCCGCGAGGGAGATCGCGCAGAACGTTCCGCTGGTCTTTCCTCTGCACCCGCGAACCCGATCCAGAATCATCCAAGCTGGCCTAGATGATTTGCTGGTACACGAAGGAATTCTAACCACAGAGCCACTCGGTTATCTCAGCATGCTCGGGCTTATGCGTGAGGCGAAGTTCGTGATAACCGACAGCGGTGGTGTTCAAGAAGAAACCACAGCGCTCGGCGTCCCATGTCTTACGGTTCGCGCCTCGACCGAGCGTCCCGTTACGGTCACTTGCGGCACGAACACGCTCATACCAGCCGCATCAGCCGCATTGACGGCCGCAGTCGCAACGATCCTTAGAACGGGTGGCAAACGCGGTGATATCCCACCACTTTGGGATGGTTGCGCGGCAGAGCGCATTGCCGAGGAAATCGAAAGCTTCCTTTCCGGTAATGCCCCTGCATCAGTCGCCTGCGCGGCCTGATCGCGGCCATGCGGATCCTGGTCTTTTCTCACTATTATCCGCCGGAAGTGAACGCCCCGGCAGCGCGCATATCCCAGCATTGCAGGATCTGGGCGCGCGAGGGGCACGACGTCACGGTTGTCACGTGCGCCCCCAATCATCCGACGGGCAACGTTTATAGCGGTTATCGCAATCGTGCGGTGCAAAGCGAAATCGTCGATGGTGTGCGCGTCATCAGAGTCTGGACCTTTCTGGCGCAGAACCGCAACGTCGCAAGACTAAGCCTCAACTTCATCTCGTATATCATATCGGCAAGTCTTCTGCTGCCATGGCTCCCAAGGCCCGACATCATCATATCAACCTCTCCGCAGTTTTTCTGCGGCCTAGTGGGTGCCGTCGCGCGGCTGTTCAAGCGTGCGCCATGGGTGTTGGAAGTCCGCGACCTCTGGCCCGAAAGCATTCACGCTGTCGGAGCGATACGAAAGGGCTTCACCACACGCGCCCTGGAGTGGCTGGAGCGGTTCGCCTATCGGCGCGCCGATCGCATCGTAGCGGTGAGCAGCGCGTTTGTTCCACACATTGCGGAAAGGACGAATGACGCCTCCAAAATCGATGTCGTCACGAATGGCGTCGACTTGATCGCGTTTGATCCCGACAAATCTCTACCGGATGTCAAATCCACGCTCGGTTTGGCCGGCAAATTCGTCGCCGTCTACGCGGGCACGCTCGGCATGGCGCATGGCGTCACCACGATTCTCGATGCGGCGGAGCGGTTGCGGCACGACCGGCGCATCGCGTTTCTTCTCGTCGGCGACGGCGCCGAGCGGGAGCAGATCGTGGCCGAACGCGAACGCCGCCAACTCGACAATGTCGTCGTGCTTGGTCAGCGGCCACGCGACGAGATTCCAGCCATCCTGAAAGCCTCAGACGTCGCTCTCGTTCTGCTTCGACGCTGCGAGGCCTTCACAAAGGTATTGCCGTCGAAAATGTTCGAGGCCATGGCGATGCGCCGCCCGATCATCCTGGGAGTAGAAGGAGAAGCGCGCTGTCTGCTGGAACGCGCTCAGGCCGGGATTGCAATCACACCTGAATGCGCCGAAGACCTGGCAGCCACCGTCCGTCAGCTCGCGAATGACCATGCATTGGCGCAAAAACTGGGTGCCCAGGGTGCCGATTACGTGCGCGCCCATCACAATCGTGAACAACTGGCGCTACGGTATCTGCGACTGTTGAGCGGGATTGTTGCGCAGCCGAAATCAGCGCGTCCGTCCTTTCATCCCGTCATCTGGCGGTAGCTTATGATAGAGGCCCTCGCACGTCTGCAGCGTACGCTGGAATTTGGGAAGCATGTGCCGCTGCATAAGATCGCGCGGCGCTTCGAATTGACGATCCAACGCAGAATACGGGACCGCTGGCCCCTTAGAACAAACCATCTGCCCGTTGCTCTCTCGCCCAATCCCGTACGCCCGCAGCCACTGTCTTCTTTTGTTTCCCCAACGCCTGCAATCGATACAGCCAAACGCCGCATCAGCCTGCTCGGGCGTTCTGTGCCGCTGCCTAGCTCACATCTCATCGATTGGGCGACCGACGTCACGCCACCTGACGCTCAGCTATGGCGCATGAAACTGCACGAGATGGCATATCTCGGCGAATGCTCAGATGAACTGTTCGCTGCACTCGTCGCCGACTGGATCGCACACAACCCGCCGACGCAGCGCGGGGCATGGAAGGACGCTTGGAACAGCTTCACGGTTTCAATCCGTACCGTGGTCTGGATGCACGAACTTGCAAGGCGCATTGACCTCGATCGTGTGCTGGTGGCCCAAATCGAGGCGAGCCTTGCACAGCAGCTCCAGTTCCTGATGCGCAATCTCGAAAACGACATCGGCGGCAATCATCTCATCAAAAATATAAAAGCTTTGATCTGGGGATCAGCATATTTTGAGGGAGACGATGCCAAGAGTTGGCGCAACACCGCCCTACACCTGTTGAAAACAGAGTTGCCCGTGCAGGTGTTGAGCGATGGGATGCACTTCGAGCGTTCGCCGTCCTATCATTGTCAGGTCTTTGCTGATCTTCTCGAATGTCGTCACGTTTTGCGCGGCGATCCGTTCGGCGGGATGCTGGATGATGCACTCCATCGCATGGCGCAAGCGACCGCCGACCTGATCCATCCGGACGGCGCGGTCGCGCAGTTCAACGACTCCGGCCTGACAATGGCCGCGCCGGCGTATGCGTGTCTCGACGCCTACGAACGCCTTTTCAACACGCGTCCGCAACCGCGACACGTCTTCGCGTTTAAAGATGCGGGACTATTCGGCCTGCGTCGTCGCGATACGTATTTCGTAGCTGATTGCGGTCGGATTGCCCCTGACGATCTCCCGGCTCACGGCCATGGCGACATTCTGAGCTTCGAATGGTCCGTCGACGGACAGCGCATCATCGTCGATCAGGGAGTCGGACAATACAGCCCCGGGCCACACCGCCAATTCGCGCGCTCCGCCGCGAGCCACAATACGCTGTGCTTCGCGGGCTCCGATCAGGCCGACTTCTTCAGCGCATTCCGCTGTGGACGCAGACCTGATGTGGAGGTTCGAATTTGGCAACCACGCGCTGACGGTTTCACGCTCGAAGGCGCGCACAACGGTTTCGCACACCTTCCCGGGTCGCCGATCCACGTCCGCCGCTTTGAGGCGGGCGCCAATGAGATTGTCATCGACGATCGCATCGACGGTGAACCGCGGGAAGAAGCCACGATCGGCTTCTTACTGCATCCAAACGTCCGCGCGCAGGTAACGAGCGATCAAGCCATCCTCCGCTTTGGGCAACGCGCAGTTTCCATTTCCTCCTCTCAGCCGATGCGCTTGGAAAATGCCGTGTGGTGGCCAGATCTCGGCCACCAGTTTCCAACCACGCGACTTCGGATCGCGTTACCTTCAAAAATTCGAAGCCTGCGGACAGTGCTACGGGTTCCCGATCCGGGGATGCGCGCATGAGGCAGGTTCGGCAGATCTATCGCACTGGGGCCTTGTCCGTTGCCGACGTCCCCGCGCCTCGGGCTGGC
>JAEYYQ010000389.1 GCA_023428365.1 Pseudomonadota bacterium
GTCTACGGATCTTAGGCAATAGTCGCCGCGTCTGCGACGGCAACAGGAGTGAGGCATGGGCGACTATTTCGGGTGGATCGTTCTTGGTGTAATCGTCCTGGCGGCGATGTACGCCATCGGCGTCTACAATGGTCTCGTTGGCCTGCGCCAGCGCTGCCGTCAGGCCTTCGCCGATATCGACGTTCAATTGAAGCTGCGCCACGATCTGGTGCCCAATCTCGTCGAAACCGTAAAGGGTTACGCCCAGCACGAGCGCGAAACACTCGATGCTGTCGTCAAGGCCCGCAATGCAGCCGTGGCCGCTCATGGTCCTGCAGCCCAGGCGGCAGCAGAAGGCGCACTGCAAGGCGCGCTCCGGCAGTTGTTTGCATTGGCTGAGGCCTATCCGGACCTGAAGGCCAATACAAACTTCCAGCAACTGCAGACCGAGCTGGCGGATATCGAAAACAAGATCGCGGCTGCCCGTCGTTTCTTCAACAATGCAGCAGCGGAATACAACACGACGCGGGAAAGCTTCCCGGCCGCTCTGTTCGCGAATGCGATGGGTTTCGGACCGCAGGATTTCTTCAACGTCGACGAGAGCGAACGCGAGGCGGTGAAAACCGCTCCTCAGGTGAAGTTCTAGGCGATATCGGTCCCGTAGCGGCGCGCAAGGCAGGGCCCCATGTTCCAGGCTTACGGCCTCTATTCCCATATCCGCGCCAATCGAATCCGATCGGTCCTCCTGCTGATCGGATTCGTCGCGCTTCTGCATGCGCTGCTTTATTCCCTGCTTCTGATACTGAACGCCTTCAATGGCGGCACCTTCGACGAAATCGCGTATGACGCTTCAAGTCAGTTCTTGCGGTCCTGGCCTGTCGCCATGGGCGCAGCCAGCATCTGGTTCGCGATTTCGTGGTTTTTCCATCAGAAGCTGATCAGCTACGCCACGGGCGCGCATGGTGTCTCCCGCATGGAGGCGCCGAAGCTTTACAACGCATTGGAAAACCTGTGCATCTCGCGTGGCATCCCGATGCCGCGATTGCAGATCATCGAAACGCCAGCGCTTAACGCGTACGCCGCGGGCTTGAAGGATGGCGACTACGTTGTGGCCGTCACACGCGGACTGATGGACACGCTGTCCGATCAGGAACTCGAAGCCGTTCTTGCCCACGAGCTGACCCACATCCGCAACCGCGATACCCAGCTCATGGTCATCGCGGTGATCTTTGCCGGCATCTTTGCGTTCTTTGCCGACCTTTCGATCCGGAGCTGGAACTTCCCGTATGGCGTCTGGCCGCGCGGCGGACGACAGGGCAATGACCGTGGCGGAGGCAGCCGCGATAACGGCGGCGCGATGCTGGCCATCCTGGTCGCCATCGCGATCATCGCGATCTCATGGGGGCTTTCGACGCTCATCCGTTTCGCGCTGTCGCGGTCGCGGGAATATCTTGCCGATGCAGGCGCTGTCGAACTGACCAAAAATCCTGACGCCATGATCGGCGCGCTGCGCAAAATCTCTCAGAACGCCCGCTTCGACGTGCCCTCCCGCATGGAGGCCTTCTTCATCGAAAATCCGCTCGGTGGACGCAGCACGTCGTTGCTGTCGACCCATCCGGCGATCGAGGACCGTATCGCCGCCATCGAACGCTTTGCCGGTAGCAGCGAACCCCAGGCGTGAAGGCGGACAGGCTTCCAAAACATTTACGGGGCCGGATCTGACTTGACCCGGCCCCGCTGTACTTAGTGCGGCGAAAATCTGACTGCGCTCAGTTTTCGCACGGCACCGAGATCGTCAGACCGACGTTGGCGAAGTACCGCTTGCACTCCAGCTTGGTGGCCGTTTCGTTGGTGGCTTTGCCGCCTGCATTTGTTGTATTGGCCGCAGTTGTCGTGTTTGCAGCGGTCTTCACGTTGGCAGGCGCCGCAGCGACCGTAGCTGTCGTTGGAGGAGTTGCGGTTGCCGTGGCAACGACTGGCTCCGTTTTTGCCTGCTCACTGGCTGCATTTGCATTTGCATTTGCATTCGCCTGCGCCCGAGCCGCAACCCTGGCTTTGGCTGCTGCAATTTCATCGGCCTTGTCGGCCTTTGCTGCTGCGATCGCTTTCGCTTTCTGCTGACGTGCCTTGGCCGCTGCAATAGCCTGCTGGCGCTTGATGCGGGCTGCCTCTTCGGCCTTGGCTGCCTGGTAGGCGCGCTGGCGGCGCTCGTACTCCTGAGCTTCCATGTTCTTATGCAGGACCATCGCCCCGATCGGGAAGCCAAAGCCGATCCGAACACCAGCCTCGGCCGTCGATGTCATCGCGATAGCGGCCGTCATGACAGTCGTAGCAATGGCGAACTTGGTATTCATAACATCCTCCTACAAATCTTTGGCCGGGGTGGGCGTCGGGTCCAAGTGCGATCTCTTGAGCATCATCTTGGGGGGAGAGGGGGCTGGCCGCTGTTCCCGGGGGGACAGGGCCAATTTTTTTCTTCGCCCCGTTCAAGCTGCGGAGTATGCGCTCTCCGCCCGGATTGGCGTGACCGGCAAGGTCCGGCGCATCGCAGCGGCAGAGGTCTGATCATGAATCCGCCGGCGGACATCGGCCGCAAACCGGCTGGTCCGCTCCATTACGACGTGCCGCTGACGGTCGAGCGTGACGATGTGATAGCTGTCCTCCAGCACGACCATCTCGACGCTTCCAGCCAGCTTCCGCTGCAGATGGAAGGCATTCGTGATGTTGGCGCGATCATCGTCACGCGGATGCAGGAGCAACACCGGCTGCTCGATGGCGCCAAGCTCAGCACCGACCGCCTTCGCAAGCCAACGCAACTCCAACATGGCGCGCCCGGGCGTGCTCAACTGCCCGGCTTGTGAGCTGTCGCCGCTGTTGAGGGCTGCCGAGATAAGGCCGCGCACACGCGCATCCTTGACGCCGTATGGCTCTCGCTCCACGAAATCGATGAGGTCCGCAACGCGTTTAGACTGCACAAGTCCGAACAGGCGCGCATACCAGGGAATGCTCCAGCCATCGAGGCGGAGAGTCGGTGCGAACAGAGCGAGCCCTTGAACTCGGTCAGGATGCTGTGCAGCCAGATGCAGCGCCAGCAACGCGCCCATCGACAATCCCCCGACAATGACCGTATCGCAATCTTCACACAGCTTGTCGTGGGCGGCTTCGACACTGGCGTACCAGTCCTGCCAACGGGTGGCCTTGAGATCCGCAGCACTCCCGCAATGTCCGGCGAGTTGAGGGCACGACACGGTATAACCCGCCCGCGCTAATCCAATCGCGATGAAGCGCATCTCAACCGGCGTGCCGCCAAGTCCATGAATGAGCAGGATGCCCGTTCGGCCACCAGAAAAATGCATACTACGATCGAGAACGCTCATA
>JAEYYQ010000393.1 GCA_023428365.1 Pseudomonadota bacterium
GTGATGTCGGTGTCATCTCGCGGTCGGGGTCGCTCGGAACGCTGCTGTGCCTCAATCTCGTGCAGGCGGGAATGGGCATATCGTCGTTCGTCGGCATCGGCGGCGACCCCATTATCGGCACGACGACGCGTGATGCGCTTATCAGCCTCGACCGCGATCCACGCACCAAGGCCATTGCGCTGGTCGGTGAAATCGGCGGGTCGATGGAGGAAGCAGCGGCTGAGTACGCGCATTCGATGAAGAAGCCCATTGCGGCCTTCATCGCTGGCGCTGCATCACCGCCGGGCAAGAAGATGGGCCACGCGGGCGCGATTGTGATGGGGGATAAGGGCTCGTATGCCGGCAAGAAGGCTGCTCTCGAAGCCGCTGGCGTGACGGTGTGTGCGACGCCCAATGGCGTGCCGGATGTGCTCAAGGCCCGATTGGCCGGCTAGCCGATCAACGGTCCGTGTTGGCTTCTGGTCGGAGCGATTGTGCGACGCTACATCGTGCTTCAATAGTACGGCAGAAGCGAACGATGGAGAGGTGACATGGCACAACGCCCGATCGAGCTTTACTATTGGCCAACGCCGAACGGACATAAGATCACGATCTTCCTGGAAGAAGCCGGTCTTCCTTACGACGTGAAGTATATCAACATTGGTCGCGGCGATCAGTTTGCGCCGTCGTTCCTCAAGATCGCGCCCAACAACCGGATGCCGGCGATCATCGTTCCGGTTGGTCCGGGCGGCGAGCCGATTTCGGTATTCGAATCCGGGGCGATCCTGCAGTACCTCGGCCGCAAGACCGGCAAGTTCTATCCCACAGACGAACGCGCGCGCGTGGATGTCGACCAGTGGCTTTTCTGGCAGATGGGCGGTCTCGGGCCGATGGCCGGTCAAGCGCATCATTTCCGCAATTACGCGCCGGAGAAGCTGCCCTATGCCATCGACCGCTATACGAACGAGGTCAACCGGCTCTACGGCGTTCTGAACACACGGCTGGCGGATCGCCCGTATCTCGCGGTCGAGTATTCTATCGCAGATATGGCGAGTTTCCCCTGGGTGCGATCATACAAGAATCAGGGGCAGGACATCGCCGACTTCCCGCATCTGGAAGCGTGGTTCAAGCGCATCCACGACCGGCCCGCCGTGGCGAAGGCTGTACTGGTTGGCGCGGAAGAGCGCGAGAAGTGGAATCTGGCGAGCGACAAGGATGCTCAGAATATTCTGTTTGGGCAGAAGGCCCGCTGATACGGGCAGCAGTCATCAGCCTCTCATTCAGAGGCTGACATCGAATCTCAGTACGATTCGAGCAGGCGGGCGGGATCAGGTTTGCGTCCCGTCACGCGCTCCAGCGCGATCGCCGTCAGCATTTTATCGGATAGCGTCTTCTTGCCGACGTGGCTTATCTCAACGTCGGCCTCGATATCGGTCGGGCCATTCAACTGGCTGGCCTGAACGCTGAAGATGCTTGCGGTCCGCTCTTGAGCGCAAGCCGAGCACGCCAAAGCGATGGCGAGAATGATTATCTTCTTTGGATCCATTGATCCCCCATTGCTGCGCTGTCCCCCGCGCTTACGGTTTACGGTCTGTGAGGACAGGCGCATCCATTTCTGAGGCCAGTTTAATCACTCGAAGCGTGAGGACAAGTATGCGCAGCCTCGACCTGAACCCAGTCTGAACGCAGGTGAGGCGGCGCAAAGGCGAAGCTGCGGCAGGCAAGCAGGTAGTCGCAGAACTGCCACGATCAAGCCGAAAACGCCCATTCTGTCGGCTTTTGTGCGAGGAGCCGTGACAATTGCCGCACACATTGTCGCCCAGGTCTATTTGGCTCAGGCGGACAAGTTGGCGCGCTTTCCGAATTCTGTTGAAAACAAACGTGATCGATTTGCGAAGGTGTGCCGCGCCGCTCGCCGCTGATTTCCGGCAACGAGTCGTTGCCGTGTGTTTCAAATCAGCACATCGGCGCGCAAGAACATGCCCATCACGAAGGGCTTACGACATTTTTCTCATTTCTCGTCGCCGCTTTTACCAACTGATCATCAGATAACTGAGATTGTTGTCGCGGGACGCAGTGGCAGCGGTCCCGTAGGTGAGTATCGCCGTTGGGGAGTTGGCGAAATGCTGGGTTACGAAAGTCTTGCGCATGCGAATGGCCGAACAGGCAGCGCTATGTCATCCGAAGTACTATTTCAGATGGGACTGAGGTGTTGTTCGGGGCGCGACGCAGCGCTCGACCTCATCTCCGCCCACAAGTGGTTCAACATCGCGGCCATCCGTGGCTGCGCGGAAGCGAGATCCTACCGCAGCGAGCTATCGCGCGAGATGTCAAAACGCGAGATCGCAACGGCGCAACGTATGGCGCGTGAGTGGCTGGCTAAGAACTGAAGCGCTGCCTCAGCACTGGGTGAACAGTGACGCCAAGCAGTTCCAGCTCTTTTTCATGGCGCCGCCTACGGCGTCTCCAGTCTTCTCAAGCTGCTCCTTGGAGCTTGATGCCGTCCGACGGGCGAGTTCCTCGACCGTCTTCGGTGGCCCCGGCTTTTGCGGCGTTGCTTCAGGTGCGGGCACGCCATCCGATCCGTCGGCTTCAGCCGTTTGTGACGCGTCGTCAGTGGCTGTTGGGTCGAGAGGAGCGGTCAGCGAGACCACGCGCTCGACACCGAGACAGAGTCCTTCACCACGTTGCACGCGGCATTTCTGGTGATTGCCTTGTCGCGCCAGTTCGGTAATGCAGACGAACTGCAGGACGCGCTTGCCATAGCGATAGGATGCCACGTCGGCCGACTGATCAACCGTGCAGCGGTAGACCGTGTCCGGGCCCGTGCATGAGACGCAAACTTCAGATGCGCCTGCCGTTGCCGGCGTCAATGCGATGGCGGCAAGTGAGACGGTCAAGAGTGCTTGTCGCAGCACGACGGGCGAACCTCCATTGCGATGCCAATTCCCGTACAGGAAACTCCACCACTGTTATCGCAGCTTGACACGTCAGTCGCGTGTCAGACTGCGAGTTATCAACCAGTGGTGGATTTTGGCATCGAAAGGCAGGGATATTATGGCGTGCCGTTACGCCCGTGCTTTTGGTAGGCGGGGCGCTCGGCCAGCCGGTCGTAGTAGGCACTGATGGCCTTCAACTCGGGCTTCTCGAAGGGAA
>JAEYYQ010000468.1 GCA_023428365.1 Pseudomonadota bacterium
GGCTACAGTCAGCGCGAACCAGGTCAGGAACCAGCCACGCGAGAATTCTTCCGAGATCTTCAGGATATAGAGAATGCCGAGGAGGACGAGGAAAGCCAGGGCGGTCACGGCAAGGAGTTTGCCATAACTCACCACCGGAGCGACGAGGGCGGTAGGTTCGTAGAGGCCAGCCTGTTTCGCGCAGTAATGAAACGTGATCCCCAGAAGAAGAGCCGGGATAATATAAGGTAAAATTGGCTGAGTTTGCCCCAAATAGAGATTTATGTAGGCAATCTTCGCAGCCGTCGCTGCGATGATTACTGTCGTGATTTCTGACAGAATGAAGGCCCGGGTATAAGAGCCGATTGTAATATTCGACGCGTTGCCATTAAGGAACCGCCCAACCATCTTTGAGTTGGTAGTATCCGAGACATGGATATGCGCATTACTGTCAAACATGATAATATACGCGGTACTACAACTAGAAAATTTCTACTTCAAATTTAGGAATGCAATAAGCGGGCCATACCAAAAAGGCTGACCACAACACACCACTCCGTCCCACTTTGGGACAAGCAGCACAAAATCTTAAGCGTGGGAAGGTTGTCGGTTAAAAATTAGTTAATAGTGGCAACTTAGCTACGCATCTTTGTACGGAATGTGAGTTGGTGAGGTGATGTGTGTGCACGCTAGGCGCGAAAATCGCGTCAGAACGCATTCGGAGCGGCAACTTGCTTAATTGGCACCGACGCAAAAACGGAGGGGCGGCACGCCTCCGTTGGGATGGATACGATTGATGGGTTGAGTGGGGTGGGCGTCAGCTCAATCCAGCAACGGACGATCTGTCGGACAGTAAGCGCGCGAGATAGGCTCCATACGCGCTCTTACCATGCTTTGTCGCGGCAGCCTGCAACTGGCTATTGTCGATAAAGCCGACGCGCCAGGCCACTTCTTCGGGGCAGGCAATCTTGAAACCCTGTCGCTTTTCCAGGGTGCGGACGAACTCTGCAGCTTCGATCAAGCTGTCTGGTGTTCCGGTGTCGAGCCAGGCATAGCCGCGTCCCATGAGTTCGACTGAAAGCGTGCCCGCGTCGAGATAAACGCGGTTGAGGTCGGTGATCTCGAGCTCGCCGCGTGGGGAGGGTTTGAGGCTGGAAGCGATTTCGGGCGCGCGTTCGTCATAGAAGTAGAGCCCGGTGACAGCCCAGTTCGATTTGGGGACAGCCGGTTTCTCTTCAATCGATACCGCCTTCATACCATCATCGAATGCGACGACGCCGTAACGTTCCGGGTCGGTGACGTGATACGCGAATACGGTCGCGCCATGCTGACGATCAACGGCAGTCTTCAGCAGTTCGGGCAAACCATGCCCGTAATAAATATTGTCACCGAGGATGAGGCACGAGCGTTGTCCGGCAACAAAATCGGCGCCGATGATATAGGCCTGCGCGAGGCCGCCGGGATGCGGCTGCTCGGCATAGGTCAGCGAGATACCCCATTGAGAACCGTCGCCGAGGAGGCGCTGGAAGTGCGGAAGGTCGTGCGGCGTCGAGATCACGAGGATATCGCGGATGCCCGCGCGCATCAGCGTGGTCAGCGGGTAGTAGACCATCGGCTTGTCATAGACCGGAAGCAGCTGCTTTGAGGTCACGTGGGTCATCGGGTGAAGCCGCGTTCCGCTGCCGCCTGCTAGAATGATGCCTTTCATGGGATCCTCGATAACGTGACGTGTGAGTACGGTCTCAGGAGAGCCGCTGCAAAATGTTCGGGAGGGAGGCGCGCCAGGACGGCAGGCGAACTCCGTGGATAGCTGCCAGACGGCTGGGGTCGAGACGCGAGTTGGCGGGGCGACGCGCTGGCGTTGGATACTCAGTCGTCGTAATGCGTTCGACCGCCACGTCACGGCCGCGATTTGTCCTGAGCCAGTCACATATGGATTCGGCGAAATCCGCCCAGGTTCCGGTATCGGGAGGAGCCATGTGGAACAGGCCACGAAGGTCGCTGCGTGCGGGCGTTGCGTGAATATTCCGCGCCATCGTCAGAATGCCATCGGCAATGTCGAGGGCCGATGTAGGGCCGCCGATCTGATCTGAGACGATACGAAGTCGATCGCGCTCACCAGCAAGCCGCAGGATGGTCTTGGCGAAGTTGGCGCTGAACGGACTGTAGACCCATCCGACGCGGACAACGGTGTTACCGTGAGAAGCTGCAAACACCGCCGTCTCCCCGGCAAGTTTAGAGGCGCCGTAAACGGTGAGAGGTGCGGGCGTGTCCCCTTCAGTCCAGGCATCGGGCTTTGAGCCGTCGAAGACGTAATCGGTCGAGACGTGAAGGACCGGAATGCTGAGGGCCGCCGCAGCTTGGCAAAGGACCTGCGGTCCTTGCGCGTTGACCGCGTGTGCGACCGCAGGCTCGCTTTCCGCCTTGTCGACCGCCGTATAGGCGGCTGCAGATATAATGATGTCGGGTTGTGAAGCGCGGAGCAGAGCCTCAATCGCGTCAGGATTTACATCAGACAGATCGAATTCCGGTCGCCCGATCGCAATGACCGTCGCGCCGTGGGACGGTGCGCGCTCAACGAGAGATTGAGCGATTTGGCCTGTCTTGCCAGTGACGACGATCCGCATCGCGCGTTGCCTCAAGCTGCGGTCACAGTTGAGGCGCCAAGGCGCGTGCCCGAATAGACCTTGTCGCGCAGCGGACGCCACCACCACTCGTTTTCGAGGTACCAGAGAACCGTCTTTTTAATGCCGGTCTCGAAGTTTTCCTGGGCGCGCCAGCCGAGTTCCTGCTCCAGGCGCGATGCGTCAATGGCGTAGCGGAAGTCGTGCCCGGGACGGTCGGTCACATAGGTAATGAGGCATTCGTGCGGTTCGGCGGCCGGACGAACCTGATCCAGTATTCCGCAGATTGTGGTCACGACGTCGATGTTGCGACGCTCATTGCGACCACCAACATTGTATTTCTCGCCGAGGCGGCCCTGGCTCCCAATCAGGTGCAGGGCGCGGGCATGATCTTCGACGAAAAGCCAATCGCGGATATTCGAACCGGTTCCGTAGACGGGCAGCGGATTGCCGTGCAGCGCATTCAGAATGGTGAGCGGGATAAGCTTCTCGGGAAAATGATACGGCCCATAGTTATTCGAACAGTTCGAGATCAACGCCGGAAAGCCATAGCTGCGGTGCCAGGCGGTCACAAGATGATCGGAGGCTGCTTTCGATGCGGAATACGGTGAACTCGGATCGTAGGCCGTCTCTTCGGTGAATAAGCCGTCATCTTCGAGCGAGCCATAGACCTCATCGGTCGAGACGTGCAGGAACCGGAACGCTGCTTTTCGCTCTGGGGCGAGCGACAGCCAGTATTGCCGCGCGGCATCGATCAGCGTGTAGGTTCCCACGATGTTCGTGTTGATGAAGGCG
The DNA here is from genome assembly GCA_023428365.1 of Pseudomonadota bacterium. GTDB lineage: Bacteria > Pseudomonadota > Alphaproteobacteria > Rhizobiales > Hyphomicrobiaceae > ZC4RG25. Next base: position 3,399 of record JAEYYQ010000468.1, read on the forward strand.
GCGGGTCCGTCGATGGAACGATCGACGTGGCTTTCCGCAGCCAGATGATAAATGCGGTCGGGCTGAAAGTTGTTCAGCGCGGCAACAACGGCGCGCTGGTCGCAGATATCCGCACGAATGAAGCGATGGTTTGGTGCATTTTCAATCGGCCGCAGGCTGCTGAGTGTGCCGGCATATGTCAGCTTATCGAAGGTCAAGACCTCGGCGCCGATCTCTTTCACGAGATGGCGGACGAGTGCCGAGCCGATAAAGCCGGCCCCCCCCGTTACAAGAATACGCATACCGATCTCCGGCCCTCAGAAAGTCCTGGAACATAACTTGGAACTATTACCGTAAATCGCTCAATACATCGCTAAGGCGTGGCTGAACGGCGTCTTTCGGTGAGACCATCGCTAGGGAGGCCTGTACAGGCCAGGAAATGCCAAGATCGGGATCGTTCCAAAGGATACCGCGATCATGCGCTGGGCTGTAGGTATGCGTGACGGCGTACCAGACTTCTGTGTCAGGCATCAGTGTACAAAAACCGTGCGCAAAGCCAGCAGGGATCCAAAGTTGGGCATGGGTGTCTGCCGAAAGTCGGACAGCAACGTGTTTGCCGAATGTCGGAGAGGATGGTCTGATATCGAGGGCCACATCAAGTATGGCGCCGCGCGCACAACGCACCAACTTGCCTTGCGCGGCCGGTGCAATCTGATAGTGCAAGCCTCGGATCGTGCCAACCTGCCGCGAGAGCGATTGGTTGTGCTGGACAAATTCGACGTTGCCAACATGGGATTTAAAGAGATCGGTCCGAAACAACTCGACGAAATAACCCCTGTCGTCAGCATGCAGCATCGGAGTAATCTCGACGATATCGGGAATGGCACATTTCGTGAACTGCATCTGGAACCCCTCGAGCTTGCGCTATGGCTTAATGGCGCTAGACGTCGCAACGCAAGCCTGGATGGTCGGTTAAGTTTATTTCTGGACCACTGTGCAGCATGCGGGGCTAATACAGTTTCGCCTGCGTCCGCCTTAATTCTACTGCGGCGCTGCGATGTAAGGGCTTGGTGAAGATTGTCATCATTGTCAGGTCTTTTGCGAGGCGCTGATTGGTTCGCAGCAAGTTTATTAACCATCACTGGCGTGGCATCGACGTTCGCTGATGGAAGGTCGCTTTACCGGCATGGAGATTGCATTTGCCAATGCAGTCACTTGGGCCTGATCCATCAATTGCAAACAAGAGATCGACTGCGCATGACGATTTGCGAGCGCGAACCGAATGCCGTAGCGGCAATCGATATACCGGAAAAGGTCCGGCGTACCGTGTTGGCGACCGTCGGAACGTGCACAGACACTGAAATTGCTGATCATACTGAAAGAAGCGTCATGTCCTACGGAGATCCTGCAAGCGCACGCCGGATGACGAAAATCGTTGCTACCGCTCGCGCGCAGTCAGCGAAAGTCATCGGAGTTACGGGCGCGCGTGCCGGAATTGGCGTGAGTGTCGCGAGCCGGGAGCTGGCTAGCGCGTTCGCGAGTTTCGGGACGCCAACGTTGCTTGCTGATCTGAGCCGGACTGCTCTCGGCGCTCCACCTTGCGCTGAACCGGCGGTCGGAACCTCGCTTCTGGAGATGGCGACCGAAGTTCGACCGCAACTTGCCGTCGTGAGCTTCGGAGGTGGGGCAGGGCAACTGTCCGTCTCCGAGAGCGAGATTCGCAACGGAATCGCAGACGCGGTGGTTAAAGGCTTCACGGTCATATTGGATTTACCTCCTGTTTTGGAGGCCACGGGTGGACCCACGGCTTCGCTGGTCGCGGTGTCTGGGATCTGTGACCTCGTTTTCCTGGTCAGCCTCAGCGGTGAAATGAAACACAAGGAACTCGCGGCCTGCGTCGAGACGAGCCGGACGATTGGATTGAAGCTGGGCGGGTTGATCCTGAACGACTGGCGGATGCCTGCCAGCAGCCTGATCGAGAGCTAGTTCAACCTTAAGATATTACCGCTGCAACAAAGGTCGGCGAGCAGAGAGATAAAAGAATGGGTATCGGGTCTGATTTTCTCCGGGAGCAGTTGGTTTTCGCTCTGGATATCGTTCGCAAACGCTGGCTTCTGCTTTGCATTCCCATTGTGCTTGCGAGTGTGCTTGCTTACGCGGCCGTACATCTGGCGCCCACGAAGTATACGGCGAGTTCCGTGATCTTGCTTCAGGGAGCAAACCGCAACGTAGGTGGCTTTTCCGGTGCCCAGCATGCAAACACGGTCGAACAGGTTCAGGCGATAGAAGCCTGGCTCAAAAGCGATCAGATCATCGCGGAACTTCTGCCGCAGATGACCGGATATAAGGCGCCAGAATCGCCGATAGAGCGACTTGTGCAGATGAGGGTGTTTGCTGCGTCGCTTTCGTTGGAGGTGGTTGGCAATTCCGTTCTGCAGATCAAACTCACCGGCGATCGGCCTGATGGGCTTGGGCGCAATCTCGAATCCGTTCTGTCGCGTTTGATGGGAGGGCTTACGGGGCCTGAGCAGAATATCTTCAGTGCCCAACAGTTCCTGAATATGCATCGGAGCGAAGAAGCAATCGCCACGGAACGCGAGCTTGTACGCGCAATAGAAGTGAGCGGCCTGCAGCAGTCGCCGCCGCAGGTCCGTGCCGTTCTTCACCAGCTTTGGATGCTTAAGCGTCAAGGCCAACCCGCTGATGCCGCTGCGGCGGACCGTCTCCGCCGTTCCATCAGCGAAAATGCGAAGCTTGTGGGACAACTCGAGCAGCTCTACAGCGCCTATCGAAATGCTGCTGATAGGCAAGCCGCGCTGGGGCAGGCCGGACCGGCGCGCAGCACATACGTTGGTATTTTCAGCTCACCGGAAAACCTTCTGATTGTGGGCCGTCCGAAGGATCCGTTGGTCGGGGAGAGCGCGGCACGCAAACTAGCAATTGCAGGCGTTCTCTTAGGCGTGGTGGCTGGGTTCGGTCTGGTGTTGGTCGCCGAGCTCTTGGGCGGTGTCCTTCGCACACGTCGCGACCACGAAGCCGCATCGGGACTGCCCATTATGGCGCGATTGTCTAAGATGCCTCAGTAAGCCCAGAATAAGGCGAGGACATAGGCCTACGATGCGTTTCTATAGGCTTCTTTCGTCCACTCTCGGCGGCGATCAAGCCAAATTTCCTGCGTATTAGCCCTCGCGAATGCGACAGATTTGCGAGCCATTTGCGCGATGCTTGCGCGGTTTTGCTCTAATGAAACAATTTGCTCGGCAAGACTTGCAGGTGAGGGCCACGTTGCGAGAGCGACCCCGCCGCTCTTTTCCGCGAGATTTCGGAAGTAGTCGATATCGAAGGCTACCAATGGAACCCCTCGCGCGAAGGCATCGAGCGCGGCTCGGGGTGTATCCTCAATCTTGGGTGCCGCAATCGCTACATCAGCACGATCGACAAGTGTGAAGAGTTCGGGTCCGTAAGGGACCGGAGGAAGAAAAGTGACCGCATGACTGATGCCCAGTGCGGCGCTGCTCGCTTTTAACTCGTCTAGGCACTCTCCATTGCCCACCAGGGTGAGCCGGATGTTTGCTTCCTGGGAAAGAGCATTTTGCACGGCGCCGAGAACGAGATCCAACCCCTTGTATGGAACGAAACGCCCGAAATAGATTAGCTCAAGTGGGCGGCTCCGATTGTTTCGCTCCGAGAGGCGTAAATCCAAGCTGTCATCCGACACAATGTCGGCGGCGCTGTGGGCGGCATCCAGGAAATCCTTCACGTGGGGGCGCCCGGCTCCGTACTCCGCGACCATGGTTGGACTTTTTAGAAGAACGAGGTTGCTCGTTCTCACAGCGAGCCAAAGCTGTATATGTTTGAAGGGGTCATGAATAAGGCGATTTACTATATAGTTCTTTTTCGACCAAACTCCTGTTTTATAAAAACGGAAACTCATGAGCCGGTAATCTATATCGACCACGAATGTCAACGGAACTCTCTTGAAGATCGCACGCGCATTAAGAAGCGCCAGATACGGAATCCAGATATTCTCCTCTAAACCAGTATGTAAGTACGCCGCGGATTCCAATACTTTTCCTAGTCGCCTCCATAACGGTATAATCTCTTTTGTCCAAAATCGACGTCGTGTCGTTTCCCGCTTGTAGGCGGGCACGAAAACAATATTGTCGTGCTCTTCGGAAACGTAGCCGTACGCACCAGGATTCTTCTCATATATAGACTGGGGGATCTCCGGTGCCACCAAAACAAGCCTTTCGAACTCATCGCTGAGGTCTTCTTGCAAGGCCTTGAGGTGGATGGCGAATGCGCTCTCTGTGGCGAAGCGACCATCTCCCAAACTGTGAGCAGGTGCTTGCACGGCCAACACGTAGTCTTTGGCAGTTTTGCTCATTTGGTCAGGCCCGCACGGTACGGTTCAAGGTGAGCTGTTTTTCGAGCGCGGAAACACGTCTCGGTGCCGACTGGAATTACCGGAGCATCAATTCGCAATCCAGCCTCGGAGATGAAGCGCTGCATCGAGGCGCGGCTCGGATAGACGGGATAGGCCGTTGACCACTTGCTTGAGCTAACTAGAACACGCCGCCGGATTGCCATGTAGCCCAGCGTATTAATTACAGTGACTAGATAGTTGCGGGCATTCTTAAGCAAGCCGTTCAATACGCTTGGCGCGCTGCCGAACACATAAGATTTGAAGGTCCCACCGATGATAATTAACTGGCCGCCGGGTTTCAGGACACGTGCTATTTCCCGGAACGCTGGGACAATGTCGAAATACTGGTGAGCGGTGATGCAGAG